>CAYVDZ010000725.1:0-3288 GCA_964450575.1 uncultured Opitutus sp. | reverse complement strand
ACGTTAGCATGAAGCACAGCCTTTCCAGCATTTCCGACCTACTTCACGCGATTTATTCCAAGCATCGCCGGCGGCATCGCGAGAATCCGGATTCGAAGCAGATGTGTTGCATGTGGTCCACGGACGATCCGCCGGACATTATCGAAGGCACAGAACCCATCTGCGACATTGAGGATGCGTTCGGTATTCAGATCAGTGACGACGAAGCTTTGGAGATCTATGACATGTACTTGGATCAAGCAGCTCAGAAGATTCGTGAGATAAAAAGAGGAAATGCTAATCGGGTCCCCGGGAGTGATTAGCTCCCGGGTCCCACACCACCCGGCGTGCGGGTCCGCACCGGGCGGTTCCGACTAGACCCGGGCCTTGGGCCCGTAATGAAGTTTGATCCACTGTGTCCGCATATCCGGCACACCTTGGGGGCAATCCCGATGGGGTCATGTCGTGAATCGTGACAAACGTACCAGCGCCCGACGAGGCCTACTGTTTTCGGGTATCATGATTCACGACATGACCCCCTACGGCCGCCCCCCAAGCGCATTCCGAGCGAGTGAGTCTCCCGCCACTTCAGGCGATGCCCGGCTGCGCTGGAAAACGAGCCAACGTCTTTCGTTCTCATCGGCATTGCTCTCGCGGCGCTCGTGCATTTGCTGGCCGCTCGATGACTCAACGCACGCAGCGCCGGGTGACGCCTGACGAGTTACCTTCGATCAACCAGAAACTCCGGCTCGTCTGCAAGGCGTGCGGGCAGCGGCACACGTATGACGTGGGCACGATTTATGTTTGGACGCCTGAGGATGAAAAGGATTCCGCACCGGCCGCCTGCGGTTTCAGCAAGTATTTCCGCTGCCGCGATTGCGAAAGCGCGGGACCGTGGGAGGTGACGGACTACCTCAAGCTCGTCGCTTTGACGTTGCGCGCACGAACCGGCGGTGGTGGCGACGGCATTTTGTTCGCGACGCCCACGCTCTACGACGGCACGATTATTCAGTCACCCGCGCTGGGTGAGGAGCACCTGTTGCGGCTCATGGAGCGCGAGCCCAGGAGCGCCTTTCTTTGCACCCGACTCGGGAACGTTCTGCGCGGTTGCGGCCGACGGAGCCAGGCCGCCGCATGGTATGACAAGGCGCTCGCGCTCGACGCGGGCGACATCGAGGCCCGTTATCACCTTATCTCGTTCGCCGTGGGTGACCCCGATTATCCCGCGGCGAGCGAACACGCGCGTTCGCTCGTGCGCCACCTGCTGGACGGATGCAAAGCCGGTTCGGAAGATGTCACGCGAGGCATCGCCGTTTACGTAGTGGATATTCTGCGAAAAGCTCCACCGGAAGCTCGCGCCGAGCTCGTTCGCGTGGCTCCGGGCGCCGCGGTACCGCCGGAAATCACGTTCATCCGAACGCTCCTGGCAGCGGACGACGACCAGGACGACATCGTGAACGAGGCCGCGGACCGGCTCCTCGCTGGCGAGATCGAGCCGGCACGAGAACAGCTCTCCGCCGTCGTCGCCGTCCTGACAAACGACGACGGAGCCTCGATTGAGCTGATTCCTGCGTTGCGCGAGTTGGTGGAACAGGAGCAATTGGACGTGCGAAAGCTCACCGTGGCCGCGCCGACCGACGGGCTGGGTCGCCTCCGCGAGAAAGACCGGCACTCGGTTATTCTCTTCGACGGGAAACGCGCCGCCACTTGGGACGTGCGATCGTTGCGAGAACTGTTTCGCGGCGACCAAGCGCCCCCGCCGCACATGGATAGTTATCCGCCGGAATACGCCCGCTGTTTTTTCAACTTCGAGAAGCACGTGATCAGCGCGTGCGACATCGAAGGGGACCGGACGGATCAGGAGTTGGAGAGCATTTATTCCGCGCTTCGCCGCCGCCCCGATGGCAGGAATCACCTCGGCCCCCTGCACGATTATCTCTGGCAGGCGGCCGCGCTCATGCTTGGGATGCACCGGTTGAGCCAGGCGGAGTTCGAGTCCGTGGTCGGGGCGTTGGAGCACTCCGTTCGGAAGTGGGCGCATCGGCCCGTGTCGCGAAATTACGCGGGTTATTTGCGCGACCAGATTGTATGATGCTTGAATTGAACCGCCCGCGAACGGCACGTGATCGGAGTGGCGCATCCCGCTCCGGAGTTTCCAACCGGACCATCGCGCAAATATCAGATCCCGCCGGAGCTGTTTTTCGACGGCCAATCCATGCGTGCGTTCAGTCATTCTCATACTGCGGCGGCGGATCGCCGGCCTGTTCGAGCACGTTGATGTCGGTTGTATTCCCCCCGGGTGGATCGATTCGTTCGAGCCGAAGCTCGAAGCGCCAGTACGCTCCGAAATCGAACCGGAATTTCATCACTCCGAGTTCCGGCAAGCCGGTGTCGCCGAGCGCGATCTCCGACGCATACGGACCCTCGTCGGTATAAGGGTGGAAATATACGATGCCCCTGCCAAATCGATCGACGTATCGAAATTCGTAGAGGTGTTCGTCGTCGTCGAACCCGAACGCGGCCAGCACCGCAAACGCCAGCGCATCGAGCGTCTCCGTCGCAGGCACGGCCAGGCGCCGCCACACCGCACCGTGGGCGCGACCGTCGGTCATCACGGCCTTGAACACATGGCATCCCGCCTGAAACGCGATGCGCGGAATGGCGAAGACCCTTCGCCATTCCGGATGGTAAGCGCCGAAGGCCGCCTGTAAAAATCCGAACCCGGCGTTTTCCGGCGAGCGATAGAGGCTCATTTCATTGCCTCCGTCTGCCGCGATGACGGCACGCGCAACGACGGCGGCCACCGCCTCGCCCCAAGGCGTGCGCCGCGCTTTTTCCAACATCCAGCCGCGATTTTCGCTACGCCGGTCCGCGAGCGCCCTTTCGCTCACCGTAATGAGCCCGAACATGATCTGAAGGTGCGTATTCCAGGTGGAGACGGCGCCGCCGGAGGAAGTGGTGTGGCAGTATTCGTGAAACGCCGTCCAGCGGTCGGTCTTGAGCTTCAGCAAGAATTCCAGGTTGTCGGAAAACTGGTTCGACCACGACCGCGGTTCGCCGCCCAGAATCTCCATGTGGTCGGCCCCAAACAGCCACGCCTCGAGCAAGGCGAAATACTTCTCAGCGGGATTGAATTCGCGCCATGCCGCGAGGGCTGCGGCATCGATCCACAGCCGCTTGCGATCCGTCCGCGCGAAATCCATCACGCGCAGAAGCACGAACAAGCCCGCGATGTTGGGAAAGTGCTGCAACAGCGCTCGCTTGAGCGGCACGCCGATGGGAGCGGCCAGTCGCGCGTTGATCTCCGGT
>CAYVDZ010000724.1:0-3301 GCA_964450575.1 uncultured Opitutus sp. | reverse complement strand
CGCTCGTGTTTGCGAACTCCGGCGGCGCTACTGAGGACGCGCTCCAGCTTGGCAAAGGCGGTAGTGATGGCGGTCGCGGGCTCCTCGGCTTCGGCGTGAATCACATGATCGGGTCCGGCGTGTTCCGCAGTGGCCCGGGCGGAGAAGCGGACGGGCGCGGAATGAGGAGCCTCCCGTTTGAGGTGCAGCCGCACGAGGTCGACGCGCGGGGTTTCGTGGCGCAGAATCTTTGCCGCCTTTTCATCGGCATGGGCGCGGATTTCGTCCTTGGGGGAGAATCCTTCGCAGGTGAGGATCAGACGGGTGGGGGTCGTATTCATCATCGACCAGCGTATCCGAAATTGTCCCACGGCGCTCGCCGGAAAATGCGTTTGGATGGTCAAAATTTGCGGCGTGAAACGCCGGGTCATGGTCACGTTGATGGCGTTGGAATGGAGAAAGAAAGGTGCGGTTGAACCCTTTTAAGCCGGGAGGAGGCTTCAGTACGAGCGGCGCGGAGATTGTCACGCCAGGTTTCCGTGCATTCCGAGGCTCTTGGTGTTAGGATGGGTTAATGCGCATCGCCTTCTTCAGCACCAAGCCCTACGACCGGACTTTTTTCGCGACGGCCAACACGAGTCGTGGACACGCCCTGTCGTTTCTCGAGCCGCGGTTAACGCCGGAGACGGTGAGCCTGGCGAGGGGTTTTGAAGCAGTGTGCGCCTTTGTGAATGATCAGCTCGATGCCGGCGTGCTGGAGATTCTGTCGGCGGGTGGCACGCGGCTCGTGGCGCTGCGTTCTTCCGGCTATAATCACGTCGATCTGGCGGCCGCGACCCGTCTCGGGGTTACGGTGGTGTATGTACCGCAGTATTCGCCGCATGCCGTGGCCGAGCACGCGGTCGCTTTAATGCTGGCGCTCAACCGGCATATTCATCGCGCGCACAACCGGGTGCGTGAGGGCAATTTCTCGATCGATGGGCTGCTGGGTTTCGACATGTTTGGGAAGACCGTAGGGATCGTGGGCGCAGGCAGGATCGGATTGTGTGTGGCGCAGATTCTCCAAGGGTTTCGCTGTCAGGTGTTGTTGAGCGATGCCAAGCCCTCGGCGGAGGCCCTCACGTCCGGCTTGCCGTTGTGTTCCTTCGAGGAGGTGCTTTGCCGGTCTGATGTCATTACGCTGCAGTGTCCCCTGGTCCCGGCGACGCGGCATTTAATCCAGGCGGAGAGCATTGCGCGAATGAAGCGCGGCGTGATGCTGATCAACACCAGCCGGGGAGGACTGGTTGATACCCGGGCCGCGATTGACGGGTTGCTGTCAGGACAAATTGGATACCTGGGCATCGACGTCTACGAAGAGGAGGCGGATCTCTTCTATGAAGACCGTTCGAATACGATTCTGGGTGACGAAGTGTTTTCGCGGTTGTTGACCTTGCCCAATGTGATCGTGACGGGACACCAGGCGTTTTTCACCAGCGAAGCGATCACGACGATTGCCGGGACGACGCTCGCGAGTGTGAGCGCGTTTGAGGCGGGGGCGCCGTGTGCGTTCGCGTTACCGCCCGCCGGTACGACGAAATAACGAGCGACGTTTAGAGTGACTGAAACCCCGGCTTTACGGGGAGCGCGAGGGCTGTCATGGTGCTGGTCGTGAGACTCGAACCAACAGAGCGTGAAGCGATCAAGGAAATCGTGGCACGTTGGGATCCATCTGCCCGCGTGTTCCTGTTCGGTTCGCGCACCCGGCCGGATGCCCGCGGGGGGGATATCGATCTCCTCATCGCGTCTGAGAAACTGGCGCGTGGAGATCTGCGGCAGATCAGACTCGATCTCCAGGATCGTTTGGGAATGCAGCATTTCGATTTGGTGGTACTCGGGACGCAGTCGACCGCCTTTGCCCGCGCGATTGCCGAGGAGGCGATTGCGTTGTGAAGGCAACGTCGGCTGCCGCGGTTTTGCGGGAAAATGTGCAGGGATTGCAGCAGGCGATAGAATCGTTGCAGCGGGCGATCGGTGGTTGCGTGGCCATTGGTGATGGCCCGTCGTTTACGTTCGCCGAACTCGATGCCGTCGAAGTACTCGCCAGTCGCTTTTCACGCACTACAGATTTTCTGGTTAACAAGGTTCTGCGGGCGATTGACCGGTACGAGCTCGAGCCGGAAGGAACGTTGATTGATGTCATCAACCGGGCGGAGAAACGCGGCTTGGTGGAATCAGCACGCGTGCTCCGTGAGATGAAGGAGCTGCGGAATGAAATTGTGCACGAGTATCTGCCTACCGGGCTCGCGGAGCTGCGGGCGGACTTGCGCCGTCTCACGCCGCAACTTCTCGCCATCGCGCAACGCACGGTGGCGCATGCGGAGCGGGTCCTAGGGTGACGGATACGCGAACGTCGTCGCTTTGGGCTGTAGTGGCGGTACGCAGTCCGGGCGATTTCGCCGGTACCGTTCTGATGGCGTCGAGAAACGTTCGAGCGGCGCGTTCCGTTTATGAGCTGGAGGCTCAGTTCACCTTGCGACGCGACTGTTCCCGGCGGGCGGCGGCGGCGCGGGAGTAGCGGGTCCACGGAATGACTTTAAGTCGAGTGGTGGAGATCGGCTCCCCTGTTTCTTCACAAAAGCCGTAGGTGCCAGTCTGCAGTCGAAGGAGCGCAGCCTCGACTTCCGCCAAGGCGGAATCCTCGGCAGATAATTCGGCGAGGAGGGTGGCATGTTCCTGCTCTTCATTGGCGACGTCGATCAAGTCGTGCCCGCCTGGTTCGTGCGGCGTGCAGGCGGCGGCACTGTGCTCATCATGTTTACGTAATAGCGCGGTCCGCAGGCGGAGCAGGGCACGGTACTGGAAACGCCATTGCGGAGGAATATTGACCTCGGAGGTAACGCAGAGGAAATCGTTGGGAGGGACGGCGGTTTTCATTGGGTAAAGTAGGGTTGATCTGCCATTATCCTAAATTCAGCAGTTTACTTTAAACGCAGATTACATCGATGAGCACGGAACCAGAGGATTACTATTGGCGGGGCACCTGGCCGCAATTCACCCGCAAGGTGAAGGGACTGTATTTTATAATGCCCTGGTGATCTGTGCTCATCCGTGGAATCTGTGGCTTCAACTGCATTTTTAGAATTATACTTCCGAGCCGAGGATGTGGCTGCGCATCGGTTGGCGATCGTCACGCATGGGTTGTTGTCAGTTGCACGCCTTGCCTTTTTCGGCGCGGGTCAGTGTGTGCGTCTGGCCGGTCTCGGGGGTCGCAAGCTCGGAGGCCGCGAGCGAGCTCGGGCTCGACGAGCAAACGTGGGCCCACGGCGATTAGTGGGCGGCG
>CAYVDZ010000723.1:0-3302 GCA_964450575.1 uncultured Opitutus sp. | reverse complement strand
GTGCCTGGTTGCGCCAATACCACATCAAGAGAAATCCGATCAAAGCTCCGCCGAGGTGGGCGAAGTGGGCAATGCCGCCACCAAAGAGGGAGAATCCTGTCACACCGGAAAACAAGTCTAATGCAAGCAAGACGGGAATGAAAAACTTTGCCGCGATCGGCATCGGCAGAAAAAGCAGGGCGAGTTTCGCGTTGGGGTAGAGGAGTCCGAACGCGACCAGGATACCGTAGATGGCGCCCGAGGCTCCAACCATCGGCGTGGTATGGAGCCGATACAGATCCAGGAGCGCGGCGTGGGTGGCTGGATCGCTTTGCACTCCGCTATAGCGTCCCGTCGACAGGATGCTCTCAATGACGGGCGGCGTCATGCCCGCCCCGGCCAGGCGGTTGTAGATGGACGTAAACTCGGCCCAGTTTACGCCGGCGTAAATGAGCCCTGCGCCGATGCCGCAGAGGAAATAAAAGATCAGAAATTTGCGACTGCCCCATTGACGCTCGAGCAGGGTTCCGAAGGAAACCAGCGCGAACATGTTGAAAAATAGGTGTCCGATGCCGCCGTGCATGAACATGTAAGTGACGACCTGCCAGAGGGCGAAGTGCTCATTGCGCGGAAACCAAAAGGCGAACCAGCCGACCATGCGTTCGCCCATGCCCGGCAGCAGTCCCGCCACAAAGAAAACTGCGTTGGCGATTAACAGGGCGCGTACAGCGGCGGAAAGCGGTGGCATGGACGTGAAGGTTGGTATTCCGCTCTTTCCCGCAACCCGCAAAGACGGATGGAATACGAAGGCCGAAATCCGGTTTACTGAACCCACCGCGGCCCAGGTAACGGGAACGATCTCTCCAGCTTCCGGTGCTGCGGCCTGGGTGGAGCGCGGTAAGTCTGAGTTCCGCAGCGAATCGTTCGCTGTTGTTTATCGCTGCCCACCTTCAGCGGACCGTACCGGTTTGTTTTCGCTGGCCGAGGTCGCCGGCTGGGTGATCGCAGCGAGAAATTGCTGCAACTGCGCCCGGATACCCGGTTCCGTGGCAAACTCGATTCCGATCTTGAGCAACTCGGCTGCTTCGGCGCGCTGGCCTTCACGGACGTGGAGTAAGGCCACGCGATACGAGACGCCTGGAATGCGTCGAAACAGCGGCGTTGCCGCCACGAGCGTCGGCAGATCCGAAGCGCGCACGCGTTCGCGACAACGGAGCCAGGCATCAGCCATGAGCATATATACTTCCGGCAAGGCGGGAGATTGCGAGGCGGCGATCCGCAAGGGTTTCAATATAGGTTCCAGTTTGGCGACGGTAAAGCCCGTGCTCTCGGGCACGTTGCGGCTCAGTTCCAACCACCGCAGCCGGGCGATTTCATAATAGAGGCGGGGGCGGACCACGCCGTCCGCCGCGGCCTGTTCGAGATACGGACGCGCCGCGGTGGGATCGCCGGCGTCGAGTTCGCAGAGTCCGAGCGCTGCGAACAGGCGGGGATCACGGTCTCCCCGGCCAACGGAGCGTCGCAGCGTCGTTCGCGCTTGTTCAATATAGCGGTCGAGGAACTCGGGGTGTTCACGTCGAACCAGCGGGATCTCAAGCCGCTCCCACTCGCCGCGCAGCCGGGCAATCTGAGCGGGCGTCGCGGGTTTGATTTCAAAGCGGGGCAGGGGCGGCAATTTCCCGGGAAGAATTCGGGCGGGCTGCTTCACGGCAACCGGGAGATAATCGCTGAGCCGCTCCTGCAAATCAGCGTATCCAATTCCAAAACACGAGAGGAAGATGGATTCGGTCGCGGGCTCCTGGCTGATTTGGCGGGCGAAGGTCCACAGCGATGCGGCGGCGGGCGCGTGGGCCGGGTCCAAGGCCCAGCGAACAAAGAGCGCGGCTTGCGCCTGCCAGGCGGCGATGCGCGTGGGATGCTGGTTTTCCGGAGTCGACAACGCATCGGCCGCGAACAGCTCGTTGACCGGAATGGTCACCCGGCGGCTCTCAGGGTCGCGCACGAGTCCGGCGGTGTCGGCCGCCGAGAGCCACCGCACCGGCCGCAGCGTGATGGGGTTGATGCGGAAACTCCCTTCGGGATATAGCCGGGAAATTCCTTCAATCAGCCAGGCAGGCAGGTTGGGCGTGCGGGCGACCAGCCGGGCGTGAACGAACTCAGGCGCCGCAATCAAGTTTTCGCGTCGGAAATCCCGTTCGTTGATATAGGTGAAGACGGCGCGCATGTCGCGATCGTCGAGTCGGAGATTGGGCAGGAAGCGGAGTTGCTCCGGCACCGGCTGGCCCTTTCGACCGCCGGGATTCTGATCGTTGGCCGAGCGCAGCGATTGCTTCTCCTTCCGTAACATCTCGCGACTGACGGCGTCATCGCTGGTGGTGGCGGGATCGAATGGAACCAGAATGGACACGGACGAAACGGCGCTCGTGGCCAACACGTCGGCCGGGACGAAGACCTCGAGCATTCGTTGAATCTCCAATTGGGAAGTGACAAAGGCACTTGTCGTGGCGGACGTGCATCGAGACAGATATTCCGTGCCGCCCACCGCAACGTATAGCCAGGGTGGAGCCTTCGAGGTCTCGCTAATAATCATCGGCGGGAGCTCGATTGCTTTCTCCCGTTGCACCGCGCTTTGGGGCGCGGTCGGTAGCGTCAAAGGCGCGGAGGATGGGGGCGTGAGGACGGGGCGTTCCGCGGCGGGGCTCGTCGCGTGCACGCCTGACGCCAGCAGGATCGAGAAGAGAAAGCGCGACATGTTTATTTGACCTCCGTGGTCGGGCCAACCTTCACGTTATAGTCATAGAGGTTGAGATTAAAAAATTCTTCGATCTGGCGAAACAGCTTTGCTTTCGCGCCGGGGATGTTTTCCGCGAAACCGGTTCCGACCTCGATGTAGTCCGCGGGACGTCCGAGTCGCTTCAACCGTGAGCGCAGGTCGGAGTTTTGCGCAACGATTGTTAGGTCGCGCGAGGGATCGACGACCAGCATGACGGGCTTGGTCAGTTGTTCCGCGGTACGCAGGACGGAACGTTCCGCGCGCAGTTGTTGACCTTGGGCGAGGAAGGTACGCTGCGCCTCCTGCAGGAAATTCAAGGGTGGCGCCGGACGAAACGGACGTGCGCCAGTGAGGCCAAGGTCGACCGGACTTTCTTCGACGGTCGGCCCGAAGTCTTCGAGGGGAGGTTCGAGCCAGGCACGCGGGTCCAAGGGTGCTTCGAGCGCCACGGCGCAACGAAACGCTCCGGGTTCCAGCTGCGTCGCGCGCAGGGCAAGATAACCGCCGAGGCCCCGACCCACCGTCGCGATGCGGCGGCGGTCAATGGCAT
>CAYVDZ010000722.1:0-3303 GCA_964450575.1 uncultured Opitutus sp. | reverse complement strand
CAAACACGGGACGCGTTGATCGACACCATTCTCAAACCGAAACTCCCGGCGTCCAACGTCCGATCTTAATTTCCAGATCTGGAATCTCCGATTCCACCCCTCAGATCCCACGCTCCCAACCCATGTCCGCCCTTCTCACGCTCTCCTCCGTTGAAACCTACATCGGCGGCTCGCGCATTCTTCGCGGCGTCGATCTCGAGGTGAACGCGGGCGAAGTGATTGCACTCATGGGCCGAAACGGCGTCGGTAAAACCACCACGCTCCGCTCCATCACCGGCATGCTACCGGTTCGCTCCGGTTCAATTCTCTTCGCCGGTGAGCGCATCGATCAGATGCCCCCGGATGCCCGCGCCCGCGCCGGCATCGGTTACGTGCCTCAAGGCCGCGACATTTTTCCGCACCTGACTGTCGAAGAAAACCTCCACGTTGGACTCGTTGTCCACGGTCGCCGCGGCTCCGTCGCGAAGGCGGCCCTCGATCGCGTGTACACGCTCTTTCCTGTCCTCAAGGAAATGCTCGCACGCAAAGGCGGCGTGCTCTCTGGCGGACAGCAACAGCAACTCGCGATCGGCCGCGCTCTGCTCACCAACCCGAAGCTCCTGATCCTCGACGAACCCACCGAAGGCATTCAGCCCTCGATCATCGAGCACATCGGCGATACTCTCAAGAAGCTCAAAGACGAGGGTCTCGGCCACAACGACAGCGAAGACGTCCAGAACGCTGTCAAAGCCCTCAAAGCCGAAGGCAAACTCGCGATCCTGCTCGTCGAACAATTCGTCGACTTCTGCCGCGATGTCGCCGATCGCTTCTACGCCATGGACCGCGGAGCCGTTGTCATCTCAGGCGCCATCGCCACCCTGACGGACGAGGTCGTAAAGGAACATCTCCAAGTCTAATTCCTGCAGTCGGGGAAGCCGGAAAACAGCGAGCGGAGAGTGAATTTCCAAACACCGGACCTCATCCCAGCGAAACTCTCAGACGCTTTCGAAAACCAACGGCGCCCCAGAGATCACTCGCCACTCCCGGAATTCCCGAACTACCGTCAGATCTTCGATTCCCCGCTCACTAGCCGCCACCCACTACTCGGCACTCGCCCCCGCTCCTTTTCCGTCTCTCCCCATGCACCTGACTCCCCGCGAACGCGAAAAGCTCCTCATCGTTGTCGCCGCCGATCTCGCACGTCGTCGCCAGGCCCGAGGCGTGAAACTCAATTACCCGGAGTCCGTCGCCATCATCACCTACGAGATCATCGAGGGCGCCCGCGACGGAAAATCCGTCGCCGAACTCATGAGCTACGGGACCACGATCCTGACCCTTGCCGACTGCATGCCCGGCGTGCCCGACATGATCCACGACGTTCAAGTCGAAGCCACTTTCCCCGACGGCACCAAGCTCGTCACGGTGCACCACCCGATCCGCTGAGGAAAAGAAGAAACCGGCAGGCGAAAGAAGAAATAAGAAACCCCGACAACCAGCCTCTAACCGCATTCTCCGCCTAGTTTCTTCTTTCTCCTTTCTCCCTGTTTCTTCTTTGCCCCGCCCCTTCTTTCCCTCCGCGTTTCTACTTTCTTCTTTCTCCGCCCCGTTTCTTCTTTTCCTCCCCCATGATCCCCGGCGAAATTATTCCCGCACCGGACGCTCCCCCGCTCGACGCCAACGTCAACCTGGCGACACTCACGCTCGAGGTCGTCAACACCGGGGATCGTCCCATCCAAGTCGGCTCACATTACCATTTCTTCGAGACCAACGAAGCCCTTAAGTTCGACCGGACAGCGGCGCGCGGATTCCGTTTGAACATTCCCGCCGGCACCGCCGTGCGCTTTGAAGCCGGCGACACCAAACGCATCGAATTAGTGGCCCTCGCCGGCACCCGCGAGGTGTACGGCCTTAACGCCAAGATCAACGGGCGCCTCGACTGATCTCGCGCCGCGATCCCGTCCTGCCAATCCGAATACACCTTCCCCACCATGCCGCTTAAGCTCTCTCGCCGCCAGTACGCCGAGATGTTCGGTCCCACCGTCGGCGACCGCGTCCGCCTCGCCGACACGGATCTGTTCGTCCAGGTCGAACGCGACCTCATCGCCGAGGGCGGCGGCTACGGCAACGAGATCAAGTTTGGTGGCGGCAAGGTGATCCGTGATGGCATGGGCCAATCGCCAACCGCCCTCGATGCCGAATCACTCGATCTCGTCATCACCAATGCCCTGATTCTCGATCCTGTTCTCGGCATCATCAAAGCCGACCTCGGTATCAAACACGGCGTTATCGTCGGCATCGGCCACGCCGGCAACCCTGGCATCCAAAGTGGGCTTGGATCGATCTACGCCGATCCCAAGACCCAAAAGAAAAACCCGATGATCGTCGGAGCGGGTACGGAAGTGATCGCCGGCGAAGGCGCCATCATCACCGCCGGCGGCATCGATTCCCACATCCATTTCATCTGCCCACAGCAGATCGACGAAGCCATCAGTTCCGGCATCACCACAATGCTCGGCGGCGGCACCGGGCCAGCCACCGGAACCTTCGCCACCACGTGCACCCCAGGCCGCTGGAACTTGCATCGCATGCTCGAAGCCGCCGAGGCGTATCCGATGAATCTTGGATTTCTCGGCAAGGGCAACTGCGGCACCCCCGAACCCTTGCGTGAACAGATCCGGGCCGGCGCCATCGGCCTCAAGCTCCACGAAGACTGGGGCACCACTCCCGCGGCCATCGATGTCTGTCTCGGCGTCGGCGATGAGTTTGACGTTCAAGTCGCGATTCACACCGACACGCTCAACGAATCCGGTTTCGTCGAAGACACCATTCGCGCCTTCAAGGGCCGCACCATCCACACGTTCCATTCCGAGGGCGCTGGCGGCGGTCACGCGCCAGATATCATCCGCGTCTGCGGCGAGCCCAACGTGCTGCCGTCGTCGACGAATCCGACGCGGCCTTTCACTGTGAATACAATCGATGAGCACCTCGACATGCTCATGGTCTGTCATCACCTCGATTCGAAGATTCCCGAGGACGTGGCGTTCGCCGAATCCCGCATTCGTCCGGAGACCATCGCCGCCGAAGATTGCCTGCACGATCTCGGCGCGATCTCGATGACCTCGTCCGACTCGCAAGCCATGGGCCGCGTGGGCGAAGTCATTCTCCGCACCTGGCAAACCGCCCACAAAATGAAAACCCAGTTCGGCAGCCTCGGGGCTCCGACGAGCGGGCGTGGTCCGGCGCATGCCGCAGCCGACAACTTTCGCGCGCTTCGTTACCTCGCGAAGTACACGATCAATCCCGCGATCGCCCACGGCATCAGCC
>CAYVDZ010000721.1:0-3306 GCA_964450575.1 uncultured Opitutus sp. | reverse complement strand
TTTTTTTGTCATTAGCAGGGAGGCTTTAGCCGACCGCGGCAATCCACCATAAATCCAGATGGATGGCCACGTCGCTTCGCTCCCCGCCCTGACAATTGAGGAGGTTCATTGCCCAGCCACCCAACGCGGTGTTAGTCCAGCTCTCGCAATGACAATCAAGGGTTCATGACTGTAAACACCCAAGCGCAGCGTGGTCCTGCTCTCGCAATGACAGAAGAAATACAGCTTGCTTCCTGTTTGCGAGTAGGGGTGAAATTTCCCGGCAAGGCTGTTACGCAAACTTCCTTTCGCTGGCAGCGGGGATGGGCGGCCCCTACGCGGCGAACGCCAGCCGTGAGTGCATCCCGCAAGCCAGGCCGCCGGTGAGCAGGAGGAAGAGGAGGGGGTTGCCCCGAGGTGCCGCAGGCAGCTGGTCAACCGTTCGCGGGCGGTGAACGGTTGCGACATCAGGGGGGCCGCCGACCCGCCCAAATCAGGTCCCGGCGGGCGCGGGAAGCGCGGCCGATTTCGCGACGGAATGCTGCTGGGCGCGCGTGAGCAAGGTGTCGAGTTTTGGCAGAGGCCGCACCACGAAGAGCATTTGGTACGCGAACAGCCCGCGCGAAATCTTCAGCGCGAGCCCCTGGGTTTTCATGAGCACTTTTTGCCAGAAGGGACTGCGCACCACGAGGGGAACCGGGGCGGGGATTGCGACCTCCCGCTCGATCACGAATCCGGTTTCCCGCAACAGCCGCCGCAGTGAACTAAAGGTGAACAACCGGGTGTGCGTCAGATCGAGAATTCCGCGTTTGTTATAATTAAACTGGCCCAGCAGGAGCATGAGCCGGGTGACGCAGAAGCCGATGTTGCCGGTCGAAATGACGATCTTCAGGTCGAGGTTGGACTGGGCATGACGGCGCAGTTCATGGCAGAAATTTTCCGGGGAAATGAGATGCTCGATGATGTCGAGCAGGAGCACGACTTGAACATCACCCAGCCCGCGGGGAAATGGATTCGTGTTGAGATCCGCCACATGGAATTCGTCGAATGCCGTGGTGTCGGCCGGCCGGAACTGGTCCACGCCGACGATGCGGCAGCCTTTGTCATGCAGCGCAGCACAGAGATGTCCCGGGCCGCAACCGATATCCATGACCGTCGCGCCGGCGGGTACCTCTGCGACCGCCACCGAGTGCGTGCTGAGGAAGTCGAGTTTGGCGACGTAGTGTTTGTTGTCAGGAATCAGCGACTCGACGTCGAAGTTCCGGCGATAGACGAGGCCGTAATCCTGAAGTAGGGCTACGGTGGATGCGCTGACGACATCCGTGGCGTAACGGAGCCCGTCCACGCGACAAATCTCGTCACCGTAGAACGTGGGAATCGGCACCTCACGAATCCGCGCGCGGGCGCGGAGAAATTGAATGATGATCTCGGTGTCGAAGTGAAAAACGTTCGAGTTGAGATCGAAAGGGATGCGTCGCAGGACGGCGACGGAGTACGCCTTGTAACCGGTGTGAAACTCGGCGAGGTTCGAACGCAGGACGAGGTTCTGATAGCCGGTGAGCAGTTTGTTGCCAATGATCTTGTAGAAGGGCATGCCACCGGCGCGTGCGCCGCCTCGAGTGAGCATGCGTGATCCGAGCACCACGTCGGCTTCGTTGGCCACTAAAGGTGCGAGAATCTCCGGCAGTATTTCCGGCGCATATTGACCATCGCCGTGGACGAGGGCGACGAAGTCGAACCCCTGTTCGATCGCGTAGAGGTAGCCGAGTTTTTGGTTGCCGCCATAGCCTTGGTTGGCGGGATTGGTCAGCACCGTGAGCGGGTGTTTATAGGTGCCGGACGCCCGCAGCTGCTCTGACAGCGCGAAGGTGGTGTCGTCCGAGCTATCGTCGATGATCAAGACCTCCACCTCGAAACCCGGCAGTTCGGGGATGCGTTCCAGCACCTTCAGGATCGTCGATTCCGCAAAGTAGGCGACGATGAAGACCAGGACACGTGGCTTGGTTTCGGGACTCATGGAGACAGCTCGGGATTCGTGACGCCGAAGACGCTATCCACGGATATTCGCAGCGCGCGATAACGTTCTGAGACATCGGGAGGCACGCCCCACACGAGTGCGCCCTGATAGTGGATCGTGATCGCGAGTGTGATCATGATGGAGAGGACGGTGAGCGGAATCGTGAGGACGAGCAGCGGTCGTTTCCACGCCAACGAAGAAGGGAGTCCGGCGAGTCCGAGTGCGGCGAGCGTGATGATCCAGGGACAAAAGTCAGTGGTGTAACGGTGGGATACGGCGACAGCCATGACCATCGCCGCGCCCATGGGAATGATTGAAACGCCGACGACCACTGCAGGAAGACGGAGGGACGGCCGGCGCCAACACGCGATGCCCACGACCAACGTGGCCAGCAGGGTGAGCGCCGGCATGGCATAGGGAAGAGCGAGCGTGGGCTCGGCGAGGTCGATCCGCGCGGCGGGGTCCTCCTGCGGATCTTCTCCCGTGATATAGAACCAGGGAAAGGTCGGACGGAGGGTGAAGTTCGGCTGCCAGGTGTAGGTGCTGAACACGTATGGGAAATTGGCGGCGTGAAAATTTCCTCCCTCGATCCGGGCCAAACGGTCCGGCGGGTATTGGACGTGAAGGTGAAGCGGCGCGCCCGACAGGCTTCTGAATTTGAGATAACTCAGCGCATTGAAACTCAACACGCCGATGACACAGGTGAGCGGCAGTAAAACCGCCCGTGGCCACAGCGGCGCGAGCGGCGCGCGATGGCGTCGCCACGTTAGATAGACGACCGCAAGGCTCACGATCGACAGCAAGGTCAGCGCGAAGAGTCCCGTCGGGGGTCGCGCGTGCAATGAAAGCAAGCCGCACGCCAACGCGAGCAGCCAGGTTCGCCGGGTCGGAATCGCGAGATGGCGCAGGGCAAAGGCGGCTGAGGCGAGCGCGAAGGCGGAGCCGCAGAGCGTCGCCTCGTGATAAATGTAGGCGCGGCTCGAGAGGTAAAACAAGGTCGAGCCCAAGCCGACATTGAACGTGAACAGGATCACCATCCAAGCCGGCGGGGTGGGTCGCTCCGGCGTTACGAGTCGCCGGAATTCGTGCAGAATGGCATCGGCGGCGATCAAGGCCCCGAGAAACTGCAGGAGCATGAAACTGCGGGTGAGCCAGCCGGTACCCAGGTCAAAGATCGCAAAAGGCAGACGCAGCAAGGCCGGCGTGGGGCCGAAATAGCCGTAGTATTTGCGATCGAAAATAAAGGCTTCGCCGCTGATTGCGCCCTCGGGAACGTCGAGCCGTCCCTGCAGCAGCGCGACCGCCTGCAG
>CAYVDZ010000720.1:0-3306 GCA_964450575.1 uncultured Opitutus sp. | reverse complement strand
GTCCGATTTTCGCCGGTCGTCGCCGCCCGCGTACGCGAACGCGAATGGCACGAGGCGCAGGAGGTGCGCGAACTCCCGAACGGCGGCATCGAGCTTCAGCTGCACCTCGGCGCTCTGACCGAGGTGGAGCAATGGATCCTCAGCTGGGGTGCCGGCGCCGAGGTGATCGGTCCGCCCGAATTGCGGACGAGTATCCAGAAAACGGTTGCAGCGATGTCAGATCTCTACCGCTAAGCGATCCCAGCGTTCGCGCGTTACCCCCGAAGCGGATTTGTCCGACGGGCGGGAATCGACAACTTGTCAGGTCCAGAAATCCGTAACGTCGCCCCGCCTCAAGCTGAGCCTCGCGGGCCGCCGTCTCCATTTTCGCTCGCCGCCGCGCTGCGATCCTTCGAAGGCTCGGCGTTCCGGAGGTGAACCATTTGGGCTTACCGCCATGATTTCATGCCTGCGCGCTGGGCGACGAAAAGTTTGCTCCTTTCCGGCCCCTCGCCGATTTTTTTGCGATGACTGCGCCTTCGTCCACCTCAACACTCACCGTCCATGACTGGGGCCGGACCGAGTATGGCGAGGCTTGGCGGCGGCAGGGCGAAGCGGTGGCGCAACGCATTCTCGGCGAGATCGGCGATACGCTGATCTTCACCGAACATGCTCCGGTTTTTACCCTCGGGATGCGAGCCGGAGCCGATGCGAATCTCATCTGGAACGAGGAGCAGCTCGCACAAAAAGGCATCGCCGTGGTGAAAACAAACCGGGGCGGTGACATCACGTATCACGGTCCCGGACAGATCGTCGGTTATCCGATTATTTCCCTCGCCAGCCACAAAGATCTGCACGCGTACCTGCGTTTCCTCGAACAGGTCTTGATCGACGCGCTGAGCTCATTCGGGCTCCCCGCCAACCGCCGCGACGGCAAAACCGGCATCTGGCTGGGGCCGCGCAAGATCGCCGCCCTCGGCGTCGCGGTTCGCCGCTGGGTCACGTATCACGGATTTGCCCTCAATGTGAACACGGACCTCTCCCACTTCGGAGGCATCATTCCGTGCGGCATTAGCGCCTCCGATGGCAGCGTGACTTCACTGCAAGCGGAGTTCGGGCGCACGTTCGACTGCGCCGAGGTGCAAAGCGTTGTGGCTGCCGCATTCGCCGCGCAACTGCCGGGGCTCTTGCAGCCTGAGCACGACGCCACGGCTGGGATCGAAGAGCGGTCGGCGTAAACGAACGCAAAAAAGGCACGTCCGCCATGGACGCGCCTGGAAAGTGACCGGGCAATCGTGCCCGCTTAAGGCAGGACGCGAACCTTGATGTTGCGAAACAGCACGCGGCTTTCCGGATCGTGGCCTTGAATCGCGAACGTGCCGTTCGAGATGAGGCGGCCCTTCATATTGTCGGGACGCACCACGTTCGGCTCCTCAGTATAGTCAATGATCTCCTTGCCGTTGACGAAGGTCTGCGCGTGCTTGCCCTCAACCTTGATCCGCATCGTGTACCATTCACCGTCCTTCGCCGGCGCTTCCAGATTATCCTTGATGGCGTAGAGTCCGGCGCCCTTTTTGACGTCCTTGTGGGTGTTGTTCACCTGGACTTCGTACCCCTTTGACGGCCAGCCGGTCTCTTGGTATTCGGTATGAAAGTACACGCCGGAGTTGGCCTTCGGGAACGTCTTGATGTCGAGTTGCAGCTCGAAGTTCTTGAAATTCGCATTCGCCACGGGGCCGGTATAGAAAAGGTGGGAGCGCTTGCCGAAGACCACCAGGGTGCCAGCTTCGACCGAGAAGCTCCCGGGGTTCTCACTCGACTTCCAGCCGTTGAGGGATTTGCCATCGAAGAGCAGCTTCCAGCCGGCGGATTTCTCCTTCGCGGTGAGCGTATTGGGCTCCGCCGCGACCACACGGCTGAGAGCAAGGGCGAACAGGATAAGAACAGACAGGGTTCGTTTCATGGGGAAAAAGTTCGAAGGGAGATTGGCCCGCAATCGCTGCGACGGCGAGAAAGACTTTTCACGGATTGCGACCGGGCGTCACCCAGGCATTCCTGCCCGTTCCAGGCTTGATCCGCCTGGACCGCGTCCTACCTGCCTGGACCAACCGGGGTTCCAACGCTGCAGCCCCTTCTCGGCTTCGTCTTTGGCTTCGGCTTCGGTTTCCGGATTTCTAAACGTCCGATTTCCGAGTTTTCGGATCTTCAGACTACAGACAGGAGTGTCTGTATCACCTTTGAGTGGATTCCGCAGCGGTCCACCTTGCGTTGCTTCCCCTGTCGGGTTTCTTCAGCGCCCGTGGATCCCATTACTCACGTCCTGCTCGGCGCCACCGCGAGTTACGCAGTCTGGGGACGCCAGCTCGGCCGGGCGGCCGCTCTCGGAGGCGGACTTGCCGCTTTCGTCCCGGATGCCGATGTCCTGATCCGCAGCGCCACCGATCCTCTGATCGCGATTGAATACCATCGCGGCTTCACCCACTCCCTCGCCTTTGCGCCGGTCAGCGCAGCCATCATCGCGGCCTTCTGGCTGATTCGCCCCTCCTGGCGAAACCGCGCCCGTTGGTTGGCGCTCTGGGCGGCGTGCACGTTCGCCACCGTTACCCACTGCCTGCTCGATTCCGCCACCAGCTACGGCACTCAGCTATTCTGGCCGTTCTCCCGACATCGTGTCGGGTGGGACTGGATTTCGATCATCGATCCCGTCTTCAGCGGCGCCCTGCTCCTCGGACTCGGGTGGGCATTGAGCCGACAACGCCTCCGCCCCGCGTTCGTCGCCCTAATATTCGGTGCGGGTTACCTCGCACTCGGCAGCCTGCAACACACCCGGGCCCTCCATGCCCAACATGCCTTGGCCGTTTCCCGCGGCCATGCCGTCGAGCGGGCCGAAGTCATGCCGACCCTCGGTAATAACATCATCTGGCGCGCGCTCTATGAGCACGAGGGCAATGTCTATAGCGATCGTATCCGGGTCGGCTGGTTTTCCTCTCCCCAGGTGCGCGAGGGCTGGTCGGTGCCGTTGGTCGCTCCCGGGGACTTGAACGCCGCCGAGCGCGCTCGTGACACGCGCCGCTCCTTCGCCCGCTTTGCCTGGTTCTCCGACGATTGGGTTGCCCGCAGCCCCGCCGACCCAAGCGTTCTTGCCGATATGCGGTACTCGCTCTCGACCGCCGCGTTCGACCCGATCTGGGGCATCCGCTTCACTCCCCCGGGGGAATCCACTGAAATCGTCTGGGTCAACCGATCCCGCGACCGCAAGGTCGACCCCCGCGAACTGTGGGACGAGATCACCGGACGCGATCGGAACTTTCGCGCGTTGCCCTAAAG
>CAYVDZ010000719.1:2473-3308 GCA_964450575.1 uncultured Opitutus sp. | reverse complement strand
GAGTCAGAAGGAGTCGCTTCCGCCAGTGCGGCGGCTTGGAAGACCGCGGCGGATGGGCCGACTTGGTCCGTCGATCGCAACCGGGCGGCGGCCGGTTCTGCCCTGATTTCATTTGCGCCCACGCTCATCCCTTCGGGACGGGGCTGGCCATCGAGATCGACGGTCACGTTCGCAAATGATCCGATTGCGGTCTGGCTGGCGGCGCTGCCGGCTTGGATGCGCTTGATCTCGTCAGCGTCCGTGATGAGCAGCGGGTCGGCGATGCGGAACCCGCCCGCGGGAAAATCGAGCAGGTCAGCGACGTTCCAAAGAATGTTTCCCTGCCAGATGCCGTCGACGTAGGGACCCTCGATTTTGGCGGCCGTGTTTCCGCCCTCGAGCAGGTTGTTGGAAAATGTGATTCTGGTCGCGCCCAGGCCGGCAGGCGCGCGGCGACTCATCTGGTAATGCGTACGGTTGCCGGTCAGAGTATTGAAAACAATCACACAATCGTCGGGCCGGTCGTGCAGCGCGAGGGAGGGCCCGGTCGTGACTTCGGCGCTGCCATTGCCCAGATTGATTCCAATATAGTTTTGTTCGAAATAGTTGCTGTAAACGTGGTGGCGGTCCCCGTATATACGCAACCCCTCCGTGTTGCGAAGGATATTGCCATAGAGACTACAGTCATTGCCGTGACGCAGGGTGAACTGCGCGCTGGGGCTGTCGATAAAAGTATTATATCGGTAGGTGATGCCCGAGGCGCGGCTGGAGATCATTTCCGCTTCCCCGCGGCAGCGCGCGAAGAGATTGTGTTCCACGAGGCCGGCTCCGTTCGACTGACTCATCGCGCTCAGGC
>CAYVDZ010000719.1:0-2463 GCA_964450575.1 uncultured Opitutus sp. | reverse complement strand
GGCCGTACCGGATCATCTCCGCACCAGTCGAACCCAGGCTGTTCAAGTCGTGGAAATAGTTGTGATGCGCCCAAAGCCGCCGTGCCACCTGGCTCCCGGTTCCGCCGATCGCGAGCATGCTTCCCCCCGTCTTCTTCTCCCCGAAATCATTATAGTCGATCTGAGCATCGTCGCCGATGACGGAGAGATAGGCGCCTTCGCCCGTACAGCGGAACGTATTCCGGGTGAACCGCACGTGCGATGTATCCACGGCAATGGTACTTCGCCCCGCCGCGTGGGTGAAAATGAAGCCGGAAATAACAATGTGAGCGGCGGGCGCGGCGAGATTGAAACCGTGCGTGCCGCCGATCTCGACCCCGCCGACGGTTTCAGCGGCGAGGGTGATCGGCGCCTCCGCCGTTCCGGTCCGCCGCACGGTCAACGCGCTGCTGGTGGTATAGACCCCGTTGCGCAGGATGATCGTGTCGCCGGGCTCGGCGCGGTGGACCCTGGACTGCAATGCCGCGATCGAATCGACCATTTCCGTCGCTGGAAAAGCGGTGAGGGGTGGGATGGCGAGCACGAGGCAGGACCGGGTGAGAGCTGAGAAGCGGGAGAAAGCGTTCACGGGCGAAGAAGGGGAGAGGAGCACGCGGACAGGAATTACAAAACGCAGAATGGACGGGAAAACTCGTTGCCCTACTCTCGGGTAAACTGCGGTTGTCGTCGAGGCAAGTTCGTTGGCAATTAAGCCTTCGGAGCTTGAGTGATTTGCGGCCTGTTTGGCCATCACCGGTCACGCCTGTTTGCGGGAGCGCGTGCTCGCGCAGATGGGATCCGGCCAGCAGAAAATTGGGAGAATCATCACGCGGACGGCGAACCAGACGGATGTTTTGCCTGACTGGAAGAGCATCACGGGAGGGCCGTGATCGATCGACGGGGCGGAGCTCCGGGAGCCTCCGGCTGCCCGGATCACGCCGGTGGTCGCCCATTAATACACTACACCGTACCGCGATGAAGACTCACCGTATCCGATTCCAATCCGTGGCAACCTTCTGTGCCGCCTCGTACCTTCTTGGCTCAGCTACTACAGGGCAAGCGGCTGAAAATGAAACCAAGCCGCGCCCGCCGTCCAAGGTTTCAATCTCCGTCAGCGCCAGCGAGGGCACGACCCCGACTGCCCAGCTGGCGGGTGAGGCCGCGACGCTTAAGGCTGCCCGGCAGGGCCTCTTTCGACCAGTCGGCGATGGCCCAGTCAAAACGGTGGATGACTTCCGTGGACGGGAGATCATCGGTGCCGATCAGAAGCGGCTGGAACAGGTGGAGGATTTTATCGTCGATACTGCGACCGGAAACTTGGTTTATGCCGTGGTGGCGCCCGCCGGGGAAGGATCGCTGCGACTGGTGCAAAAGAGTTCCCTGAAGCTTACCGGCGAGGGGTTCGTCACCGAGCTCAATCAGGCGGCGTTTGATGCGACCGAGTCGGTCACGCGGGAGCAATTGGATGCACATCAATTCACCCGTATCCCTGATGAGAGTCGGGCGGTGTCGGCTGACGTGATCGCGTCGTAGGCGTCAGTCTTCCCCCTGCAACTCGCGAAGCACGAGATGGCCATCGAGCAGGTTCAAGGCTTCCGTCAGATTCATCTCTCCAAATGATTCGATCATTTCCGCACGGATGCTGAGCACCTGTTCTCGCGTGAGATAATCGAGCATCACGGCAACGAGTCTGAGCAAGGCATTGAGCCGCTCGCCTTCGGGCAGTGAGTTGATGTGTGCCCGGATGGCGCGGAGGAGTTCTCGCGCTTCGTCGTCGAGGTCCATGGAGCAGGGTTGTCGAAAGGCAGTGGTTCGCAAGGCGCGGGGCCGATGGCGGGGCGGCCGATTTGTGCCGGATGGTTCGATCTGGGTGCAGGTTCCCTGCCACTCCCGGCTCCGAAGAATAAGAGAGGTTCGGGACCCGTAAATTCATCTAAGAAAAGGCGCCGTCTGAGCCGATAACGACGGAACCTGTGATTTGTTCCTTGGCCTCTCGTACGCTCGATCGTGCAACTCACGCATTACAGACCGGCCAAGCCGCTTGTTTGCCCGAGATTGTAAAGCTGCTGCACACGCTTACGCGCGGCATGGACGAAGTTTCTGTGTCCGATTTGGCCGAAGTGGTGCAGAAGGATTCCGTTGTTCTCTCGAAAGTAATCGGGGCGGCGAATACCTTCGCCTACAACCCGAACGGGGTCCCGATATCGACGGTTACCCAAGCCATTCACGTCATCGGATATGAACGGATTCGGACGCTCGCGATCTCGCTCATGTTGATTGAGCACACCACCCGCGGACGGTCACCGGACGAGCAGCGGGAGGCGACCGCGCTTTCCCTGACGGCGGGGTTCATTTCTCAGCGCGCCGCCGGATCTCGTCGGTTTGTGGATGGGTGCAACTGGAAGTGATGTCAGAGGAAATAGGTCGGAGTGAGCAGCACAGGAA
>CAYVDZ010000718.1:2399-3310 GCA_964450575.1 uncultured Opitutus sp. | reverse complement strand
GCGCGATCGATCGCGCCTTGGAAGGAGGGAAGCCCGATCTCTTCATCGCGCTTGATTGCGGCACCAATTCCCATGCCGAGGCGGCTTATCTCCGCGCTCAGGGCATCGATGTCATGGTGATCGACCATCATCGTTCGAAAGAACAGGCGCTCGATGATGAGTGCCTCCTGATTAATCCGCACGTCAATGCCTGTGCGGACAACAGCGATGGCGCCTGGCGGAATCTTTGCACCGTGGGTTTGGTCTTCAAGCTGTGTCACGGATTGCTGAAGCAACTTAGGGCGGAGAATCATCCGGTGGCCTTCCGGGTCAAACTGCGGGATCATCTTGATCTTGTCGCCCTCGGGACGGTGGCGGATCTCGTGCCGCTGCTCGGTGAGAATCGGATTCTCGCCCGGCACGGACTCCGGATCCTGCAGGAGACGCAGCGCCCCGGTTTGCGGGCGTTGATGGAGGTCGCTGGAGTGAAACCGTCCCAAGGGATCACGCCGACCGATATTTCGTTCCGGCTCGGACCTCGCATCAATGCCAGCGGGCGGCTGGCGGATGCGGCGCTGTCGGTTGATCTGCTGCTCAGCGACGAGCCAGTATTTTGTCGGGAAACGGCTCTGCAACTCGATGTGTTCAACCGCGAGCGGCAAGAGATCGAGCGCGCGATCACGGAGGAAGCGGAGCGGTTTATCGAGTCGGAGTTTCTTGCGCATGCGGGCGTGGTGCTGTTCGCGGAGAATTGGCATCCAGGCGTCGTCGGAATCGTCGCTGGCCGGGTGACCCGGAAGTATAACCGGCCGTGTGTGGTGCTCGGAAACGAAGGAGACATGGCGAAAGGCTCGGGGCGAAGCGTGGACGGGATTAACCTCGTCGACGTCCTCGGTACCTGCGGAGAGCATCTGACGAGCTGGGGCGGGCAT
>CAYVDZ010000718.1:1926-2389 GCA_964450575.1 uncultured Opitutus sp. | reverse complement strand
CGCTTCCGCGATGTCGTCTCCGGCGTGCACGCCGGAGACGACATCGCGGAAGCGCGCTTGGATCTCGCGGTCTGGCTGACGCCGGAGCAGATCACGGAGCGGCTGATGGACGAGATGGATTCGTTACATCCCTTTGGTCAGGGAAATCCGGAGCCCGTGTTCGGGGTCAAAGGCGTGGTGTTGCGGCACCCTCCGGAGATTTTCAAAGACCAGCATTTCCGGTTCTTCTTTGATGATGGACGGGGGCGTCGCCTGCATGGTGTGGCCTGGAAGATGGCGCACCGGAAGCCGCCGCTGGGAACGCCGATCGACCTCGCGGTCGAGTTGAAGTGGAATCACTTCAACCATCGGAAGCTGCTGCAAATCGGCCTGATCGACTGGCGCGTGGCGGGGTGAGAGGAGAGCCTTCGCCGGATCGACAGCAGGAACATCGATTCGGTTGGTTCAAACGGAGATGGGTGGC
>CAYVDZ010000718.1:0-1916 GCA_964450575.1 uncultured Opitutus sp. | reverse complement strand
GCGCTCGGACGGAAGCACAGATGCGCCGGCAAAGTTATCTTCGCGAAAGCCAGCGCCTCATTCACTGATCGTGCTCCAATGTATACTGGAAGGCCGCTGAGGTTCGGACGACCGACGAGGCGCCGCGGCGCAAATAGACGAAAATTATGGCTCGGAAGGGGTTTTAAGGTTCAAAGGCAGGTTGTATTTCCGATTACTCCACCCCCTTTCCGCCATGTACTCTCCCAGTCGTCGCTCATTTCTGAAAAACTCAGCTCTCGCCACCGGCGCGGGCGTGGCGGCCAGCCTGTTGCGGCCGTCGGTGTGGGCCGCGCCGGCCGGCTCCAACGATGCCATCCGGGTCGCGATCATCGGACTCGGCACGAAGGGCCGGCAGCACCTGCAGGTGCTGGCGGCGCGCAATGACGTTCGCGTTACTGCCCTGTGTGATCTTGACCAGACGGCGCTGAGTAGCGCGCTGAAGGGCGAGGAGGCGAAAAAAATCGCGCCGTTCACCACCACTGATCCCCGGGAGATCATGGCGCGCCCCGACGTCGACGCCGTGATTGTCGCCGCCGGCAACCACTGGCACGCGCTGCTCTCCGTCTGGGCCTGTCAGGCGGGCAAGGATGTCTATTGTGAGAAACCGATGACCCACACGGTGTGGGAGGGCCGCAAGATGATCGAGGCCGCCCAGAAATATGGCCGTATCGTTCAGGTCGGCACGCAGTATCGCTCGGAGAAGGGACTGAATGAAGGGATCAAATTCATCCACTCCGGCCAACTCGGGAAGTTGAAGCATGTCCACGCGGTCTACTATGGCCCGCGCGGTTCCATTGGGCAGCGCAATCCGTGGTATCCGACCAACCTCAACTATGACCTGTTCTGCGGGCCCACGCCCATGGTGCCGCTCGAGCGCAACAAGCTGCACTACGACTGGCACTGGACATGGGACACCGGCAATGGCGAGCTCGGCAACAACGGCGTGCATATCCTCGATGCCGCCATGCGTATCGTTCAATCAGATACGCCCGCCCGCCGGGTGCTCGGGATCGGCGGCCGGTATGTCCATGGCGGCGCCGCAGAAACGCCGAACGCGCAAATCGCCGTCTACGACTTTCCCAACGCTCCGGTGATTTACGAAGGCCGCGCGCTCACCGCCAAACCCGGGGTGAGCTACATGGATGCCGTGGCCGGGATTCGCGTCGGGGTGGTCGCGTATTGTGAAGGTGGTTACCTGACTGGGCTCACGGGTTCGATGGCTTACGACAACGCCGGCAAGTTGATCCAGAAGTTCGCTGGCGACGGCGGCGGGTTGACGCATATGTCGAACTTCCTCTCCGCCATCCGCAGTCGCAACGCCAGCGAGCTGGCGGCCCCGGTGACGATTGGCCACGTGTCGGCCTCGCTCTGCCATTACGGCAACATTTCGCTCCGCATCGGTCAACCGGCCGATTCCGCCACGATCGCGCAGTCGCGCGCTCCGATTCCGGCGGCCGCCGCCATTACGGACGGCATGAAAAAGCACCTGGCCGTGCACGGCGTCGACGTCGAACAGCAGAGGCTCGCCCTCGGTGACTGGCTTCAGGTGGACGGCGCGCAGGACACCGTGGCGAGCGTAAGTTCCACCGACCCGGCCCGGCTAGAACGTGCCCGTTTCCTGGTGCACGAGGTGCAGCGTCCGCCGTATGTCATCCCGGAACAGGTGTGAATGGGGGCTGGCGCTCCCGGCTCCAAAGTATTCCGGTGCGGATCGGTGAGCGGCCGCCGGGCGGCATCTTTCGGTCGCTCCCATAGACTGCGCCGGAGGTATTACCTGAAAAGATCGGTCGCGGTCTGGCATGTCTGTAACCGGTAACAGGCAGACCCTATGGTTCGGCGCCCGCTGCAAGCGCGCTTCAAAGCCGGCCAGCGAGGTGCGCAAGCGCGCCCGCTGC
>CAYVDZ010000717.1:0-3313 GCA_964450575.1 uncultured Opitutus sp. | reverse complement strand
TTCTGACCAGAAATCTGTCGATCTCGCCGGCCCCCGTGCCGGTCGTCGATCCGGAACCGGTCTAAGGACTGAGGGCAGCAAGTAGACGATCCGGATGCGGAAGGCTTCCGCCGATCGGTGCTTGGCCTTGTCTTCGCCCCCGAGGCAGTAGACGAATCCGTCGGCCTCCAGCAGTCGCTGCTGGTCTGCTCCTCGGACCACCAATTGAAAATTGCTCCGGTCGTGGGCGAGGGAATGATGTGCGCGCAATGTTGGCTTTGGTCAATTTTCCCGCCGAGCCGGGTAGTGTCGAGCTTCGCGACATTCCCGTTCCCGCCATCAGCGACGATGATGTCCTCTTCGGCGTCCAGGCGGTGAGCGTGTGCGGAAGCGACCTGCATCGGTTCGTGGGCAAGCAGAGCTGGAAGGTAAATTATCCCGTCGAGCTCGTCCATGAGTTTGCCGGGATCGTGAAGCAGACGGGAAAGAATGTCCGCGGGTTCGACGCGGGCGATCGTGTGGTCGGCGAAACCGCAACTGTCATCGACGCCGATTCGTTGCAGGGCAGCTTTTCTAACAACCGGGCCGTCTGGGAACGGTTCGTGAGCATGATCGCTTCCGGCAAATTGAACCTCGACTTGGCGTTGAACCGGGTCTCGCCTCTCACCGAATGGCGCGAGGTCTTCGACGATATGCACGCGGGCCGGATCGTAAAGGGAGTGCTGCGGCCGTGAAATCGCTGCCGTTTGGAATCAGCCAGTTCACGACGTGGACGCGGGACTTCGAGCAGGACCTCGAACTGTACCGCCGCGTGGGAATCGAGCATGGGGAGGTCTGCGAAGCCGAGCTCTCGGCGACCGATCCGCATCCGCACTTGCGTTCGCTGCGAGACGCGGGCTTCAACGTCTCGAGTATCCACACGCGGTATCGTTCACCGTTTCCGAATGTGGCCCTGTTGAAGGCCATCCGAAACGCGGGCTACACTGGGATCTACAGTTTGGAAATCTTTTCAGACCTGAGATTGCGCGACTCATTGTGGAAGCGGCCGACACGCACGGCGGCCGAGGGCCGGAAGACGTTCCAAAAAATCTGGAGGCAAGTATGCGCCTGACGGGAAAAGTCATTTTGGTTACCGGTTCCACCACCGGCATCGGCGAAGGCATGGCGCGGATCTTTGCCCGCGAGGGCGCGCGCGTCGTAGTGCATGGCACCCGCGAAAACGAAGCCCGTCGCGTGGTGGCCGACCTCAAGCGCAGGCGGGGCAAGGCCAGCTACCTCCTGGGGTCATTGGACGATCCCGCCGTACCGGCGAAACTCATTCAGGGGGTCATGGAGAAACACGGCCGGATCGACGGCTTGGTGAACAATGCGGCGGTGATGACCCGCGGGAACATGGAGTTGACCGACCTCGAGCAGTTCGACCGGACGATCGCAATCAATCTGCGCGCGCCCTTCCTCCTGATCCAGGCGGCGCTGCCGCATTTTCGCCGGCAGAAAGGCGGGCGCGTGCTCAACATTGGGTCGGTCAACGCGTACGCCGGCGAGAGAAACCAGTTCGCCTATTCAGTGAGCAAGGGCGGGCTCATGACCCTGACGCGAAACATCGCCGACGCCTACGCGGTAGAGGGCGTGAGAATCAACCAGTTCAACGTCGGCTGGACGCTCACGTCCAACGAAAAAAAGCTGAAGCAGAAGGAAGGGCTCCCCCCGGACTGGCCCGATCACGTCTCGCCGGAATTTGCGCCGTCCGGGCGCCTGTTGTCGCCCGCGGACATCGCGTGGGCGGCCGTCTATTTTCTTTCGGACGAGGCGCCGCTCATCAACGGGACGGTCATGGAGCTCGAGCAATTCCCGATGATCGGCCGCATGCAGGCCCGCAGCCCGCGATGAAGCCCAGGCTCGCGGCATTTCCGAAGTGTTACATGGGCGGATTCACTGCCGTTTTCACTCATAGAAATTCCCGACTGCATGGATACGGCTTAGTTGCTCAATAGCTAGGCAGCACGAAGGCAAATTGCCCATTCAGGACGATGCGAAACTTCACCCTCTGTCCTCGGGCGTCGCTCGGGCGATTCTACGATCGAGGGGTGGATGACGGTCTTCGGAGCTCTAGATCGCACTGGTGTGTTGAACGGAGTAGTTTGCTTGGCTTGCCAGAATAAGACGCAATCGTTGTCTAGATGGCTCGGCCCGGCGCGTTCAACCCACGATATTTTTTCTGATGCGAACCACGTTGCTCTCCTCTTTCTCCCGTGGCTGGCTCTGTCGGGTCGCTTTCGCACTGCTGCTGTTTTCCCGATCGAGCGCCGCCGCCACACCCCTTCCGGTGCGGGAGAATTATCTGCTGCTGGACGACCGGGTGGTGGACCGTACGGAAAATGCCCATCTTGCGGTGGGCAAGGCGGTGAAGCATCCGGCCAATCCGTTGTTCAAGGAAGATAGGACTTGGGAAGTTCGCTTCGACAACCTCTACCCGAACGTTCTCTACGACGCGGAGGCCAAACTCTACAAATGCTGGTACAGTCCCTTTATCGTCGACGAGCTTACCACCGGCACGCCGCCGAAGGCGCGGGTCGGCGTGAAGTATCGTTCCACACCGAGCAGGGAGATGGGCCTGTGCTATGCGACGTCGACCGATGGAATTCACTGGGAAAAACCGACGCTGGGTGTCGTTCCCTTCAATGGAAGCCGGAACAATAACCTGGTGGTCCGCGCCGCGCACGGCGCCGGGGTCTTCAAGGACCTGGCGGAAAAGGATCCCGCGCGCCGGTACAAGCTCTTTGCCGGCCAGCAAATCCCTGGCCAGAAACGCCGGTTCCAGGTCGCGTTTTCGGCGGACGGAATTCACTGGTCTCAGCCGCTACTCTGCCCGGAAATCGGCGTGGAGGGCGACACACACAACAACGCGATCTGGGCGCCAGACTTGAAACGATACGTGGGAATCACACGCCAATGGACAGCGGGCCAGCGCTTGGTCATGCGGACGGAAAGCCCGGATTTTATCCACTGGACGAAAGCCGTCGAAGTGTTGCGCGGCGACGAGGTGAGCCAGACCTACGCGATGCCGATCTTTCCCTACCAGGACGTTTATCTGGGCTTGGTCATGATGATCAACCTGAAGACGGATCTCGTGCAGTGCGAACTAGCGTGGAGCCCTGACACCGTCACTTGGTACCGCATCGATCCGGGTCATGCGCTGATTCCACAATCGGCGACTCCCCTGGATTATGATTCTGGCTGTGTTTACGCGGCCGCGGTGCCGGTCGTCGTGGGCGATGACTTGCAGATTTACTACGGTGCCGCCAACGGCCCGCACACGAACTGGCGCGCTGGA
>CAYVDZ010000716.1:0-3316 GCA_964450575.1 uncultured Opitutus sp. | reverse complement strand
CACGTGGGTGCTCCTTTCATTCTACGCCTTCGAGCGCAGCAAACTCGCCACCACGCTGCGCGAACTCGTGCTGCACGATGGTGTGGAAGTCGAGAACGAGGCCGTCGTGCTCGACGCCTTCGACCGATTCGGCCGGGTGAATGTCGATTTCATCGACTGCTACGCCGCCGCGCTTGCGAGGCACGCCGGTTGTCCCGTGGTAACAGAGGATCGAGATTTTCGAAAATTCACTGATGTCGTTTCGCGCCGACCGGCAGAGGTACTTCAGCGCTTCGCACCCTGATCCGGCTTGGTTCGAATTCTCATGAAAGGGACAAAGTCGCGCGTCGATTCATTGGCGGGTTCGCTCGGCAAGGAGCGCGCAACGGCAACTCTCGCGAAATGCCCCGGAGCAAGCCCCGGAGCATTCACGGAAAGGGGCTTCGCCCCGATGCCAGCGGGGCACCAGCCATCCTCGCAGCGAGCTGCGAGGAATTGAGCCGTCCCGATTAAGAAAACTGCCGGGGGGCGGGGGCCCTTAGAAATCTTTCCGCAACCGGACCGAAATGAACCGGGCGAGCACGCCAGCGCCATAGGCGTTGGGGTCAAACCCGGTGGACTGGCGTCCGTTCGGCGGCGGGCGGTTGTTCAGGAGATTGGACGCGCCGACAGAAATAGTGCTGCCCCAGAAGCCAGCATAGCGGAGCTGAAGGCCGACAATCGTGAAGGGATTTTCGCCCCAGCCCTGCGCGGTATAGCCATCGTTATACCACTGGCCGATGCGATCGACCGTGACCGAGGCACCGTAATCCTTGTAGGACCAGGTCGTGCTGGCCTGGGTCTTCCAGCGGGGATTATAGTAGTAGCCGGCGCGGTTTAAGAAACCGCCGCCCAAGCCCGAATCGGTGCCAACCTTGATGATCTGGGTAGCGACGGCATTGAAGGTGTAGTTACCCGTGCGCGTGTTGCGCAGCGCGTATTTACCACCGAAGTCGATGCCTCGATACAGCTGGTAAGCCAGCGGGTTGTTCTGCGGCACCGACTCGATGCGAAGAATCGGGCCGGGATTGCCCAGGGTGTTGTCCCGGACGATGGCATTCGGAAACTGGGCGATGCCGTTGGGCGTGAGGAGGAAATTGGTCGAGGGCGACACGATGAACTGATTGATCCGGATATCGAAGAAGTCGACGCTCAGCGACAGGTTCTTAAATTTCGGGAATTCCAAGACCGTGCCCACGAATTGCACCTTGGCCGTCTCGGGGAGCAGCTTGGGATTGCCGCCCGAGACATTCCGAAACTGTGTCGGCGGGTCTTGGGGACGCAGCGGATCTTGAGTCAGACCCTGCGTAAATGAGATGGTTTGTGAGGCGTAGAGCAGGCCCAGCGGAGGAGCGGCGAACGACTCCGAATAGGATCCACGGAGAATCATGCTAAGATATTTGGTGTCGGGCAGCCGAATTTTCGCCCCGACCTTCGGCTTCGTGGTGTTGCCGAAATCGCTGTAGTGTTCGCGGCGGCCGGCGAGCTGCAATTCCGCCGAGCCGTATCCGGCTGACCGGTAGATCGGCAGGGTGATTTCGATGTATTGCGACGTGACCGTGCGTTTGCCGGAAAGGGGCCGGCCACCACCCGAACCGAGGTAGGCCGAGGTGTCGGGATTGGTCGTCAGACGATCATTGCGTGCCTCGACGCCGGCCGCGATACCGACATCGCCGGCGGGCAACTGAAACAGCTTGCCGGAAACATTGGCGTCGAAGGTGAGGGAATCCGCCTTATTCGAGTCGACGGAGATCGTGGCCAAGCCCGCAGCGACGGCCGGATTGTCTCCCGGGCCGAAGGGATTGAGCGCGGTTTGCCGCGTCGTGCCATTGAGGGCCGCCTGATAGGTGGTCGCACGGATCGCGTTGCGCGCGACGGTTGAGACATTGCTGAAGCCGTAGGAAACCGCGGACTCCCAATCCCAGCTGCCGAAGGCGGTGCCATTCAGGCCGGTGAGGAAATTGGCGGCGGTGGACTCGGTGTCGAACTTGCGCACGGGCAGAAAGGACGCGCGAGCCGACAGCGTGGTGAGCGGAATGCCAAACGGGTTGTAGGGATTCGTCGCCGGCAGCGTGAGGCCTTCCGTCGAGAAAGAAATCACGCCCGGGGTGAACGCGTAGTAAGTAGAGTTCTTGGAGAACGTCAGCGAGCCGAACGCCTTCACGTTGTCGCTGAACTCGTGTTCGAAGGAAGTGTAGTTGCTGATGTAGTCATACGCCGGATAAATCTGAAATGTCTGGATGAAATCGTAACGATTTTCGTTGCCGAGGAGCACAGCATTGGGGTTGGCGGGATTCGCCGGCGCGGGCACGAAAGCGGTTAGAGTCGGAGTCGCCGTGGGCTTGCCGCCGTTGATTACGAAGCTCCAACTCGAGACAGTCGCAGCGACGTTCGGGAAGGCGACGCCCGCCGCAGCGGCCTGGGCGCGCGTCAGTGTCAGGTTAGCCGGGAAGTTGAAGCCCGAGTTTTGATTCAGGCCCTTGTTGGTGCCGAGAGAGCTGAAATCCGTGCTGTTTACGCCATAGTCGCGGAGGAAGTTCGAATTGGCGCTCTTCGCATCGATGGCGGTCACGATCTTGGTCTTCCCGGAACCGACACCAGCGACGATGCTGATCTGCGTCGTGCCCGTGTCGCCCCCGCTGCTCTTGAGGGTGTTGCCGTAGTAGAGGCTCGTCGAAAGGCCGGAGAAGTTTTTCTTCAGCTTGATGTTGAGCACGCCGGTGATCGCATCCGAGCCGTAGATGGCGGAAGCGCCATCCTTCAGGAACTCGATGCTCTCGATGGCGGCGGCGGGCAGACTGTTGAAGTCGAAGACCGACCGAGTGCCGCTGGTCGGGCTTTGCAGCGCGTAGGGCACCGCGCGGCGACCGTTGATGAGAGTGAGCGAACGTTGCGACCGCGAATGTTGGTCGTGGCGGCTCCGCGTTGGAAACTCGCCGTCTGGTAGATCGAGTTGGCCGTGCCGGAATTGAAGGGCAGGCTCTGGATGAAATCACCGATGTTCACGTAGCCTTTGGCTTCGATTTCAGCCATCGAGAAGATCTCGACCGGGGCGGGCGTTTCGTAGTCGAGGCGTTTGATGCGGGAGCCCGTGACCTCGAATTTTTCGAGGATCTTGACTTCTTCTTTCTGGGGGTCGGCCTTCTTCGCATCAGGCGTCTGCGCGCTCAGGGCGCCGACGCTCAGCAATGCGACGAGACCGAAACGTGCAGCTGCATTCGCAGCCGCCAATAGCGGAGTATTCATAACTTCAGACCTCCTGACATAGCCGGCGACGTTTTTCGCGTTTTCTAGAGGG
>CAYVDZ010000715.1:0-3321 GCA_964450575.1 uncultured Opitutus sp. | reverse complement strand
CGCGACTCAAGCCCAAGTAGATTTGAGCGTTTATTTCTGACCGAGTCCCTAAGCCGATACGGGTCCATGCAGTCGAGATCGAAGAAACGTTGTAGCTGCCGAGGCGACGAGGCGGTAGAGCCGGTTCACCGATCCTTCCGCCTTCTGACGTCGGCGGTTACAATGCCGGCGGCTACGTTCTATCGATCGTTCCGGCTCAGGGCAGATCCGAATAGCCCATCAGGTAACGGTCGCACTCACGCGCGGCACCGCGACCTTCGTTGATTGCCCAGACCACCAGGCTCTGGCCACGGCGGCAGTCGCCGGCGGCAAAGACCCCCGTGATGCTGGTGGTGTACTTCTCGTGCTCGGCTTTGATGTTCGAGCGCGGATCGGATTCCAAGTTGAGCTCCTTGAGCAACGCCTGTTCAGGCCCGAGAAAACCCATCGCGAGCAGAACGAGCTGGGCGGGACGCGTCTTCTCCGTGCCCGGAATCTCCTGCGGCACGAACTGACCTTTCTCGTTTTTGTCCCACTTGATCTCGACGGTCACGAGTTCCTTCACGTGACCGTTCTCATCGCCGACGAACTTCTTCACAGTCGTAAGGTAAACACGTGGATCGGCGCCGAACTTTGCGGCCGCTTCCTCCTGGCCATAATCCATCTTGTACGTCTTGGGCCACTCGGGCCACGGATTGTCAGCCGACCGCTCCAGCGGCGGCTTGGGCAGAATTTCAATCTGCACCATGCTCTTGCCGCCGTGGCGCATCGAAGTGCCAACGCAATCGGTGCCGGTGTCGCCACCGCCAACAACGACGACGTCCTTCCCCTTGGCGTTGATCGGACAGTTGGCCGCGCCGCCATTGAGAATCGCCTTGGTGTTCTCGGTGAGAAAATCCATCGCGAAGTGCACACCCTTCAAGTCGCGCCCTTCAATCGGGAGATTCCGGGGCTGCGTGGCACCGGTGCAGATGACCGTCGCGTCGTATTCCTTGAGAAAGATCTGCGGCTCGACGTTGTCGCCGACATTGGCGTTACAGATGAATTTGATACCCTCCTGCTCCATCAACTTAATGCGGCGCAGGACGACTTCCTTCTTGTCGAGTTTCATGTTCGGAATGCCGTACATGAGCAACCCGCCCGGGCGATCAGCCCGCTCGAAAACGGTGACGCTATGGCCGGCACAATTGAGCTGCGCCGCCGCGGAGAGACCGGCCGGCCCGGAGCCGATGACAGCGACCTTCTTGCCGGTGCGCACCTTGGGTGCCTCGGGCACCACCCAGCCCTCTTCCCAGCCCTTGTCGATGATTGACGCCTCGATGTTCTTGATCGTGACGGGAGGATTGTTGATCCCGAGAACGCAGGAACCTTCACACGGGGCCGGACAAACCCGACCGGTGAATTCCGGGAAGTTGTTCGTCTTGTGCAGGCGATGGAGCGCTTCCTTCCACAGGCCGCGGTAAATCAGATCGTTCCATTCGGGAATGAGGTTATTGATCGGGCAGCCACTGGCCATGCCACTAATCAGCTTGCCCGAATGACAGAACGGAATGCCGCAATCCATACAGCGCGCGCCCTGTTGGCGAAGCTTCTTCTCCTCCATGTGATGGTGGAACTCCTTCCAGTCTTTGACGCGCTCGGAAGGCGCGCGATCGACAGGCAGTTCGCGCAGATACTCGATGAAGCCAGTTGGTTTACCCATGATGCGGAGAAGTCGGTGCTGGGAAGCGGAAAGGTGAAGGAGGAATCAAACCGTTGATCAGCGCTGCGGACAGGGCTGAACAACGGAAGGTGGCGTCAGATCGATTGAGTTGAGCAACGCCTTAGTTACCGCCAACACGCGAGGTGTCACGGGAGTTTTCTTCAAACGCCGCCATAATGGCTTCGTCGCCCGTGAGCCCCTGGCTTTTGGCGCGTTCGATACAGGCGAGCATGCGCTTGTAATCCTTGGGCATCACCTTGACGAACTTGGGAAGGTACGTGTCCCAGTTCTCCAGGATGAGCTTGGCACGTTCACTCTTGGTGTAGTCGAGGTGCTTCTGGATCATGGCGCGGAGAGCGGCGATCTCCCGGGCATCCTCAAGTTTCTCGAGACCGACCATCTGCACATTCACGCGGGGGGCGAATTCGCCGCTCTCGTCGAGGACGTATCCGATTCCGCCGGACATGCCGGCGCCGAAGTTACGACCAGCGGGCCCGAGGACGACAACGTTGCCGCCGGTCATGTATTCGCAGCCGTTGTCACCGATGGCTTCAACGACCGCCGTGACGCCGGAATTACGAACGCCGAAGCGTTCGCCCGCCATGCCGCGGATGTAGACCTCGCCCGCGCTCGCGCCGTAAAGCACAACGTTGCCGACGATCATGTTTTCCTCGGCCTTGAAGGTCGAAGCGGCGGGCGGATAGATGATGAGCTTTCCACCTGAAAGCCCCTTGCCGAAGTAATCGTTGGCATCGCCCTCGATGGAGAGCGTCATGCCCCGCGTGACGAAGGCACCGAAGCTCTGACCGGCGGAGCCGTTGAACTTCAGCTTGATCGTGTCTTCGGGCAGCCCCTTGGCGCCGTACTTCCTGGTGATGATGCTGGACGTAATCGTGCCGACAACGCGGTTGACGTTCCGGATGGGAAGCTCGGCGACGACCTTCTCGCCGCGGTCGATCGCAGGCTGGCAGATATCGAGAAGGGTGGTGACATCGAGCGAGCGATCAATGCCATGGTCCTGTTTGATCTGACAGAAGCGGCCGACCTCGGGGCCGACATCCGGCTGATAAAGGATGTTCGAAAAATCGAGCCCCTTGGCCTTCCAGTGATCGAGAGCCCGCTTCGATTCGAGGCGATCGGTCCGACCGACCATTTCCTCAATCGTGCGGAAACCGAGCTGCGCCATGATGGTGCGCAGTTCCTCCGCGATGAAACGCATGAAGTTAACCACGTGCTCCGGCTTGCCGGTGTACTTGGCGCGGAGCTGGGGATCCTGCGTGGCAACGCCCACAGGACAGGTATTCAGATGGCACGCGCGCATCATGATACAGCCGGTCGCCACGAGCGGAGCCGTCGCGAAACCGAATTCCTCGGCGCCGAGCAAGGCTGCAATCGCGACATCGCGACCCGTTTTCAGCTGGCCATCCGTTTCCACGGCAATGCGGGAGCGGAGGTTGTTGAGCACGAGTGTCTGATGGGTCTCAGCGAGGCCAAGCTCCCACGGTAAACCGGCATGTTGCAGCGAGGTCTGCGGCGAGGCGCCGGTACCGCCATCGTATCCAGAAATCAGGACAACGTCGGCGTGCGCCTTGGCCACGCCTGCCGCGATGGTGCCGACCCCGACTTCGGAGACGAGTTTC
>CAYVDZ010000714.1:0-3326 GCA_964450575.1 uncultured Opitutus sp. | reverse complement strand
TCCGCGGCGGGCACCGAAGAAGCCGTCTCCGCTTTTCCGTCGGCCCACTCCAGCGTCCAGCGCGATAGATCCAGCAGAGAAACCAAGGCGTCGTTTCGTTCGACGCCCCGACCGTTCCTCAACGCCGCTGGCAACCGAATCACCAGAGGCACGCGCACACTTTCTTCGTGCGGCCAGCCTTTGCGAAACAGACCGTGCGCCCCGTGCATGTCCCCGTGGACTGACGTCACGACGAGCGCTGCATCGCGAAACGCCGGATCGCGCAAAACGGCGCGCCCCAGCGCCTGATCCGTCGCTTCGATGTGAGCATAGTAGCCGGCCAGTTCCCGACGCGCCCGCGATTCGATCGGTCCGCCCCGCGGAACATTCGGCGCCAACTTAATTTCCGATGGGTTGCGCGGCACGATCGCCGCACTGGGCGCGCCGTACGGCGGGTGCGGCGCCTCCAAACTGATCATACAAAACCACGGCGAGGGCTGATCTCGCATCCACGCTGCGGCCCGTGCACCCACCACGTCGCTTTGATAGCCGGGAAACTGAACCGGCGTGGGCAGCCGCGTGCCGTGCAACCAAGGATCGTTGAGTTGGAATCCACTCTCGAAACCTTCCCAGAATTCGAACCCACCCCGTTTTTCGAGCGATACGACGGTGCGCGCGTGGGCCTCGCCCACCAGCGGAGCGGACCGATCGCGTTCCGCGAGATGCCACTTGCCGAAAAACGCCGTGGCATAACCGCGCTCGCGCAGCGCGTGCGCAATTGTGTGGGCGTCCGTCGGAAGCGGATCGAAGTAATCGCCCACGCCATTTTCCGGCGACGGTACGCCGGTGAGCAGGGCGGCGCGCGCCCACGGGCCAAAGGGATGCGGGGTCACGGCCTGCGTGAAGGCGCTGCCCTCCCCGGCGAGCGTATCCAGATACGGGGTACGCGCATTGGGATCACCCACGAAACCGCCCGCCTGGGCCCGCCACTGGGTGGTCACGATCCAAACAATATTCGGGGGACGGCTCACGCGCACAAGTCCACCGCGCGCACTCCGCCGTACAACGCAAATCACCCGAACCCAACCGCACCGCCACCGGCCGCAATCGAAGTGGAAAAGGCGGTCTAAGATCAAACCGACCGCTGCACGCTTGCCTCACCGTACGCGCGGGCGAAAGCTGTAAACGCAATGTTGCCCACCCGTTTCTTACCCGCTTTTCTCCTCCTCTCCCCAGCAATCATGCCCGGTGCCGAAGAAAAATCCGATTTGCCGCTGCCAGCCCTGACCGAGGTCTGGACACCCGTGCCGCCGGTGGTGTCAGTCGCGCCTTCAGGCGTGCCCTCGGACGCCCTCGTGCTCTTTAACGGCAAGGATCTCAACGCGTGGACCTCCGTCAAAACCCCGGATGCGCCGGCGCCGTGGACCATTGAAGGTGACGCGATGGTCGTTTCGCCCAAGTCCGGCAACATCCGCACCAAGGCCACGTTCGGCGATCTCCAGCTTCACCTCGAGTTTCGCACGCCGGCCGAGGTCAAAGGCAAGAGTCAGGGACGCGGCAACAGTGGCATTTTCTTCATGGGAATCTACGAGCTGCAGGTGCTCGATTCATATGAGAACCCCACCTACGTGAACGGTCAGGCCGCCTCCATCTACAAGCAGCACGCACCGTTGGTGAATGCGTCCCACAAGCCAGGCGAATGGCAAACGCACGACGTCATCTGGACGGCGCCGCGCTTCGACCCGCAGGGCAAACTCATTTTACCCGCCCGCATGACGGTGTTCCACAATGGTGTCCTCGTGCAGAACCATGCCGAACTCAAAGGCGGCACCGTCTTTCGCGGCCCGCCGAGCTACAAGGCCCACGCGCCGAAGCTCCCACTGGAACTGCAAGACCACAATAACCTCACAGCCTTCCGCAACATCTGGGTGCGGGAACTCTGAGCGCCGAAGATCCGCGAAGTAAGATTCGGCCCGTGGAAACGCTTTCCGATCACCCGACTCCGCGCAAACCCGCGAGCGCCCGATCCCTTCCCATCGCTGCGCTGCTGCTGGTGCTCGCGGGTCTCCTCGCTTACTCCAACAGCTTCAACCCGCCGCTCCTGCTCGATGACTCGGGCACCGTCGTAAACAATCCATCGATCCGCCAGCTGTGGCCGCTGACCTCCGTCCTCACGCCACCCTCGGATGTCGGGCTCGGCGGTCGTCCCGTCGCCAATCTCTCCTTCGCACTCAATTACGCCTTGGGCGGCACCGGGGTGACGGGATATCACGTTGTAAACCTGGGGATCCATCTCGCAGCAGCGCTAACTCTATTCGGCGTCGTGCGCCGAACTCTCCTGCTCACCACCATCCCGCCATTGGTAGCCGCACAGCAGGCCACTCCGCTCGCCTTCGCGATCGCCCTCCTCTGGCTCCTCCACCCGCTGCACACCGAAAGCGTAACCTACATTTCGCAGCGCACCGAGTCGCTGATGGGTTTACTGTATCTGCTTACATTATACATCTTCATCCGCGGAGCGACGGCACCGCCGGAGCAACAAACCGCCTGGTTCGCAGGCGCGGTCGTCAGTTGCACGCTGGGAATGGCCACCAAGGAAGTCATGGTCACGGCGCCGGCTGTCCTCTTCCTCTTTGATCGGATCTTCCTCGCCGGGTCGTTCCGCGCCGCGTGGCGGGAACGCCGACGCGTCCATCTGGCCCTCGCGGCCACCTGGCTGCTGTTGCTCTTTTTGCTTGCGGATGTCCACGAACGCGGGATCGGTTTTTCGTCCATCTCCGGGTGGGAATACGCCCTCACGTCGTCGCGCAGCATCGTTCATTATCTCCGGCTGGCATTGTGGCCGGGCCCCTTGGTGTTCGACTACGGAACCGGGGTGTTGCGCAGTATCACCGAAGCTTGGACATATTTCCTCGCGTTGCTGGTGATGGTGACCGGGACCGCGGTGGCGTTGTGGCGCTGGCCGCGGGCGGGTTTTGCCCTCGCCTGGGTGCTACTCGTGCTGTCACCCACCACGAGCGTCGTACCGGTAACGGGGCAGCCGATGGCTGAACACCGCATGTATCTGCCTTTGGTGGGAATCGTCGCCCTGCTCGCCACGCTCCTGACCCGGCGCTTCGGGGCGCGGACGGCGCTGATCCTTCCGTTCGTGGCCGCAGCGGCTGGCTACGCGACGTTCGATCGCAATCGCGATTACGCGAGTGGGGTCACGCTCTGGACTGACACGGTCGAAAAGGCCCCGGCGAACGGGCGCGCGCATGCCGCGCTCGGCGCGGCGCTGCTGGAGCAGGGCCAACTCGCGCCCGCAATCGCGGCGCTCGAGCGAGCCGTCGCGCTCAGTCCGGAAA
>CAYVDZ010000713.1:0-3326 GCA_964450575.1 uncultured Opitutus sp. | reverse complement strand
GCGATTTTCAAACTCGTCGCGGATGCCTGGGGCTGCGGGGCGATGTTTCACGCCTGGCGCACACCCGAAGCAACCTTTCAGCTCATGAAGGAACTCACGCGGGGCCAACCCTGCGACTTCAGTGGCATTCGCGACTACGCCCACATCGAAGCCGAAGGTGGCATTCAATGGCCGTATCCAGCGGGCACCCTGGTTTCGTCGGCAACGGCTCGTCCGACCGCGGATGACTTGGCTGAAGAAATCGCCAGCGAGACCAACGTGATCGCCCCAGGACCGAACCAAAACCATGACCGGGAGCGACGCCTCTTCGCTGACGGGCGGTTCTTCACCGCGGATGAGCGCGCGCGGTTTTTCTTCGACGCCCCGCGTCCGATGCCGGAGCCACCGGACACGGCGTATCCCTTCATCTTACTCACCGGCCGGGGCTCCTCTGCCCAATGGCACACCGGTTCCCGCACCGATAAAAGTGCCGTCCTCCGCAAACTCGCACCGACCGTTCTAACGCTGGAAATTCATCCGGATGATGCAATCCGACTGAAGATCGTCCCGGGCGCGGCGGTGCGGGTGCAATCACGCCGCGGTTCCGCGGATGCGATCGCGCTCGTGACACCGACGGTGCAGCGCGGCCAGGTCTTCCTGCCGATGCATTTTGGAACGGTGAACCAGCTCACCTTTGCGTCCTTCGACCCCCACTCGCGTCAGCCCTCCTACAAGTGCTGCGCGGTGACGGTGACTGCCATTCCATAGGGCGTGGCGGTGCCAGGCGCGGTTTCACGCGCCGGCGGCCACCCACCTGCCAAAAGAGATCACGGCAGCAGAGAAACTCCCGACGTGAAGGAGAGCCCAAGCGCGGTCGCTTCCATGTACGCTATAGACTGATTGTTCCGTCCTCTTCGGCCCTGCCAGGCAGATGTAGTCACTTTCTGAGTACGCTCACCCGGCGCGGCGAATTCCGACAAAAGACGAGTGGCCTCCTACGCATGCCGCCACTCCCATCGCGCCGGGACCGACCAGTTTCATGTCGCATATGCGACATGAAACTGGTCGGTCCCGGCTAACGCTGGTTCTCCCTCCCCTCCTTATTCTCCTTCCTGGCTCCGTGAAGGACGGACAGTCCATCCTCAGGTTCGCGTGAAGCAGGTAACCACCCCCGAAGCATAAACTCGAGGGGCGCCGCACCCGTAAAGGCATTGAACCGCGGTTCCTCCAAGGTCTCAACCTCCGGGGCGTTCTGATCGACCCCACTGCGACTCAGTTGGTCGACGGTGCGCGCGGGGGCGACCAAAAGGATGTCGCATATGCGACATCTTTTTGGTCGGGTCGCCTTTAGTATCCAGTATACGGTTACTAGACGCGGACCGCGCCCGCCCCGGACCGGGTCCGTCGTGCATTGCCAGCTTCGAGCGGCTGATCATGGCGGACCACCCGACCCTTCTCAATCACGCGGAGGTGCGAAGAGACGCTCGCGGGCAATGAACCGGCCCTTGGTCGCCAAGGGGTCCGGCGGCCGGTGCAACCCCCGAGTCCACCGCGCTCAACTCCAAACAGGGCCGCGCTTAGATATAATACATCGCCGCCGCGCCCTTGGAGGCAAACTGGTCGATGGTATAGCTGCGAGTCTTCACCACCAAATCCCGGCTGATCTCATCCCAGACTTGCTTGATCCGGGGACCACTGCGGCCTTCTACGTTTCCGCTGAGCTGCAGGCATTGTCCTTCCACCGCGATGAGAATATCATACAACGAAATCTCCTCCGGTGGCCGGGCTAGGATATAGCCACCCTGGTTACCCCGGCGGCTGGTGATCAGGCCCGCGTTGCGGAGCTTGCCCAGAATCTGAGCGAGGAAATTCGCCGGCACGGACTCCGTCTTCGCCAGATGTTCAATCTGCGCGAGTTCACCCGTGCCATGCAGCCGCGCCAGCTCCGCCATCACCCGGCACGCATAGTCGACTTGGACGGAGACTTTCACGGCGGTTCAGATTACGTAATCGCCGTTTTCAGAACACACGAGCTCCCGGGGCGGCAACAGCATGCCCGCACCGACCGTGGCGTTGGTTCCCGGTTCAATCAGGATGAACGATCCTGTCAGCCGATTCGTGCTATAGCCATCGAACACCAGCGGCTTGGCCGAATGAAGACGGATCTCGCCAATATCATTCAGTCCCAGCTCCGCGGGGTCGCGCTCGGATTCGAGCGACGCCAGGTTCAACTTACTCACGAGTTCGGTGACGATGACCTGCACCGTGTGCGTCGTGTGCTTGAGGAAGTATTTCTTTCCGCGTTGCAGGGCGCGTGGATGCATCCAGCAAATCTCCGCCTGCAGATCGCTGCTGGAACCCGGGAGGTAATCCGATCCAATCAACATGCTCCCTCGACTGACATCGATGTCGTGCTCCAGCACGATCGTGACCGACTGCGGACAGAAGGCTTCCTGAACCGGTCCGTCGTAGGTCCAAATCTCTTTCACCGTCGTCACGACTCCCGCGGGCAACGCCAACACCTTCTGTCCCGTGCGCACGATGCCGCCCGCAATCTGGCCACTGAAGCCACGGAAATCATGGAGCTCGGGATTCGTCGGATTGTTTGGCCGGTTGACCCATTGCACGGGGAAACGGAACCCTTGCAGATTCCAGTCACTCGCAATGTGCACCGTCTCCAAGTGGCCGAGCAAGGTCGGACCTTGATACCATGGCGTGTGCGTCGAGGCATCGACAACATTGTCGCCGTTGAGGGCACTCATCGGGATGAACTTAACGTCCTTGATATCGAGACGCGGAAGAAACTCTTCAAACTCCGCCCGAATCGCGAGGAAGCGCTGTTCGCTCCAGCCCACAAGGTCCATCTTGTTGATTGCGACCACGAGATGCGGAATGCGCAACATGGCCGCAATCGCGGTATGCCGGCGGCTCTGCTCAATCACGCCGGTGCGCGCATCGACGAGGATGATCGCGAGGTTGGCGGTCGCCGCCCCCGTCACCATGTTGCGCGTGTACTGCACGTGCCCCGGGGTGTCGGCGATGATGAACTTCCGCCGTGGCGTGGCGAAATAGCGGTAAGCTACATCGATCGTAATCCCCTGCTCGCGTTCGGCGCGGAGACCATCGGTGAGATTGGCGAGATTGATCTGGCCGCCGCCGGTAATGTCGGCCGAGCGCTCCAACGCCTCGATCTGGTCCTCCATGAGGGACTTCGAGTCGTACAGGAGTCGGCCAATAAGCGTGGATTTGCCATCGTCGACACTGCCGCACGTGTTGAAGCGGAGAATGTCGACCGGGAGGGGCACAGGAGCGGACGGTGTCATGAGGTCTTCGGTAAACATTAGAAA
>CAYVDZ010000712.1:1136-3334 GCA_964450575.1 uncultured Opitutus sp. | reverse complement strand
CTGTCGCGCCGACGATACCGACATTGATGGATGCGTTGTTCACGAGTTTGTCTCCAGTGGAGCAGGTCAACAAAACCTGCGCTCGTCTCGGCATCAAGCCCGGAGAGCGACTTTTAGCGGTGAGGATCGGTGCACCTACCCTGCAATTCTACCGGGGAACTGCGCTGGTGAAGAGCTATCCGATCTCCACCTCCAAACGCCCGCCCTCCAACGTCAAAAACTCGCTCGGCACCCCCCGCGGTCTCCATCAAATCGCCGAGCGCATCGGCGCCGGCCAGCCGCCCGGCATGGTTTTCCGGTCGCGTGTCCCCACCGGAAAGCATTTTTCGGAATTCCCCGACACCGCCACCAACGACAACTTTATCACGGCTCGCATTTTGTGGCTGCGTGGAGTGGAGCCCGGAGTGAACCAAGGCGGTGACGTCGACACCTACGAGCGCTACGTTTACATCCACGGCACGAATCAGGGTGATCGCATCGGCGAACCCTTGAGCGCCGGCTGCGTGCTGATGCGCGACTTGGACATCATCGAACTCTACGAAGAGGTCCGCGTCGGCGACTTGGTCTGGATTACGGATTGAGAGTGAAAAGCAGGTAACCACTGATTGGCGCTGATCTCAATCCACAGCCGGGAGACACAGCGGGATGAATTCATCCGCGTAATCCGCGTAATCCGCGGTCTAAAGTTTTGGATTGTCTATGTGGTATGATGGCTGAATCCGAAATTACAGCGTCGAGATTCAGGACCCCTGAGAGCCGGAAAAAACCATCGCGGATAACGCGGATAAAGCGGATGCCCGAGGTCGTCGTGGGTCCAAGTCCAAATGACGCAATGGCGTGCAAGCGGCGCGCGCCGCCGGCGATCGCTGGGGCCCGGCGAAACTCTCGCTGCAAGAAATTCCGGCGGTCACCCTACCGCCGTTCGCGATAGTGCAACGGCGGGAGCCCCACACTGCGCACAAACGCACGCGTGAAGACATCCGCGCTGTGATAGCCGACCGCGGAGGCGATGTGCTCCAACTTGTACTCCGTCGTTTCCAGCATTTCCTGCGCGCGCCGGATGCGCATGTAGGTTATGTGCTGCATCGGCGTCCGGCCAAAGTCCCGCCGGCACAGCCGCCGCAAATGCTCCGTGCTAAGGTCGCAGCGTGCCGCCAACGAATCGAGCTTCCAATCTGCAGCCAGTTCATTGGCCACCACATCCCAGAGTTTTCCGATCCGCGATCCGGTGTGCCACGGCAGCGCCATCCGCAGGGCCAGGCCGTGCAGCAGGCTAATCCAGTGGTGGATTTGCTTCGACTCCCGCGGGCCTTTCCACTCGCGCTGAAAGCCGCGCACGACCTCGCCGAATTCCTCCGCGCCGGTGTTCACGCGCAAGGGCGACGCGGACCCGACCAGCGGGTTGACCCACGTGGGTTCGTCGTAGCGCAGCCAAGCGAAGAGCCACGGTCGTCCTTCTTCGGCGGCGAGCGCGTTTAAAACGCGCGGTGGCGCGAGGCACAGCGTGCCGGGTTGCACCCGCTCCCAGCGGCCTTCAAGCCGGACCAGCCCTTCGCCCTCGAGGCACGCGAGAATGAAACTTCCCGCGGGTCGCAGCCGCACGCGACAGTAGGGGAAATGCGCGGAGTCGATGCCCATCCGCGCCATATGGTGCGGGCCAAACTCCAGGCAGTCCTTGGCCTCCAGCGTCCAGCAGCGGCTGCGCGGTCCGTCGACCGTGGCTTCCTGGTTCAGGCTGGGCACCTTGAGCATGACGCGGTTTTCGTCCTTCGGCATTCCTCTGCCAAGCGGAAACACCGTGGCGCGTTGTGCCCGGCGGCAACCGAGGTGGAAAATCGTCGGAAAGTGGTGTGAGTCGCGGACTTCTCTCCCGGTCGCGCCGCTGATTGTTTCAAAACATACCGTCACGCGTTCCCCTTCGCATGATGTTCAAAGCGAACCCCTGCGTATGCCATGAACTTTACCTCTTTACTTCGATGCTGCGCTGCCGCGTTTTTCGCCGTGGGCTCACTGACCCAGGCACTCGCCGCTGCGGCCCTGCGGCCGAACATCGTGCTGATCTTCACAGACGACCAAGGCTACCAGGACCTCGGTTGTTTCGGTTCGCCGAAGATCAAGACCCCGCAGCTCGACCGCATGGCCGCCGGCGGGTTGAAGCTCACGAACTTTTATGTGCAGCCGGTCTGCGGCGTTTCGCG
>CAYVDZ010000712.1:0-1126 GCA_964450575.1 uncultured Opitutus sp. | reverse complement strand
ACCTGAAGCGCCTGCATACCGTGCCCCATCCGCAGGAACTCACCGTGGCCGAAGTGCTCAAGTCCGCCGGCTACGCGACCGGAATCATCGGCAAGTGGCACCAGGGCCTCGCCGATCGTCAGGATCCGAGCGGATGGAACGATGCGACGATGCCGAATGCGCAGGGTTTCGACTATTTCTATGGCACGCCGATGTTCAACGGCGCGACGGTGAAGGTGACGGACACCAAGATGCGCAGCCAGATCCTGCGCAATCGCGAGGTCGTTACCGCCGCGGTCGAGGACTGGGATCACATCACGCAGGACTACACCCGCGAGGCCGTGAAATTCATCCGCAACCACCAGGACGCGCCGTTCTTCCTCTATCTTGCGCACAACATGCCGCACGTTCCGCTCGGCGCGTCGGAAAACTTCAAGGGCAGGTCTGCCGGCGGACCCTATGGCGACGCGATCGAGGAGATCGACTGGTCCAGCGGCGAAATTTTGAAAACGCTGCGCGAAACCGGGCTGGAGGAGAACACGCTGGTGATCTTCACCTCCGACAACGGCCCGTGGGTCGAGACCACGCGAGGGATGAGCGGGAAGGGCGCACCGTTTATTCCGCGCGATCACTCCGGGTATGCCGACCCACTGCGCGGCTGGAAAATGTCCGCATGGGACGGCGGTTGCCGGGTGCCGTTTATCGCCCGCTGGCCGGGAAAAATCCGTCCAGGTAGTTCCAGCGATCAGATGCTCGCCTCGATGGATTTCCTGCCGACGTTTGCCGCGCTGGCCGGCGCCACGCTGCCCGTTTCGCTGCGGATCGACGGCCTCAACGCTGCGGACTTTCTGCTCGGCAAAACCGCAGTCAGCCCACGGAACGACTATCTCTATTACACGGGAACCCTGCTGACCGGCGTGCGGCGCGACCGCTGGAAACTCGTGTTGCCTCGCCCTGCGAATCCACCCGGCACGGGCTGGTGGGGGCGGATGATCGAAAAAGTCGCGGCGCCTGAACTCTACGATCTCACCGCCGATCCCGGCGAGGCCACCAACGTCGCCAGCCGCCACCCCGATGTGGTCGCCTCCCTGCTCCAGCGCAGCGAAGCCGCCCGTGTCGAGCTGGGCGATATCGATCGCACCGGCGT
>CAYVDZ010000711.1:0-3339 GCA_964450575.1 uncultured Opitutus sp. | reverse complement strand
CTGCGCTCAGCTGGAAGTCACCGAACTGTTCTTTGAAGAGCGTCAACTTGTGGTCCTTTTGCCGGTACGTGTCAGCACCCAGCTTCGGAGTCGGCTGGCCGGTCGCGTCCGTTTGGTCCCGCAGTGTCCGCATCCTTGCGAGGTATTGATCCACCGCCTCGTCAACGCTGAGGGCGGTCACGACGCGCTTGGTCGCGATCTGATGCTCGCGCCAGCCCGCCACGACATCCTGCCACGGCGTGCCGTTGCTGGCCGCTTGGAACGTTCGCCATTGATCGAGCTCATCCCGGCTCGCAGTCTGAACGACCATGCCGGACTTCCGCGCCCGGAGCTGGTCATGGTAGCGGGCATCCCGGCTTTCCTTGGACGGGCAGAACAGGGTCTTGGCCTTGGAAACCATCTTCGTGCCGTCGAACAGGCGCTCGCGCCATTGGACCCCGAAGGGATTCGGCCGGCCGGGCCGATCGATCTTGCGAACCCCCCAGCCCTTTTTTGCCGGACCTTGGTTTCCATCCGGTTCGCCTTTTGGTTTCTTTTAGGTTCGCGTCATAACGTTGTCGAACGTTGTGAGGAGTTGCGCCGCGTTGCAAGTTCTCATAGGAGAATGACCTTTTACCTCGGTAGCCGAGATCAGATGGTGGACCTTACTGGACTCGAACCAGTGACCTTTTCCATGTCAAGGAAACGCTCTAACCAACTGAGCTAAAGGTCCGAAAATCTGAAGTCGGCGAGTAACGCCACCGTGAACGTTCAGCGCAAGGAAAAATCTGCAACTTCACGCACCAAAAAATGCCTTCGCCGTTTCCCGGTCCGCTTCAATCTGCGCCCGAAGTTCCTCCACCCCCGCGAACTTCTTCTCGGGCCGCAAGAAACGTATCCACTCCACCCGCACCGCATCCCCTTCGCCAAAGGGACACGCCCCAAGCACATGCACTTCCAGTCGGGGCACCACGGTTTCTTCAACGGTCGGCCGCAACCCATAATTCGCCACCGCCGCCAGCGGTTCCGCTGTTTTCGCTCCCGTCACCCGCACCGCATACACCCCGAAGCACGGCCTCAGGTCCGGCGCCCATGGCAGGTTCAAGGTCGGGAAACCGAGCGTACGCCCGAGACGTTTTCCGCCCGTCACGATGCCTTCGGAAAAATAATTATAGCCCAGCAACGCATTCGCGTTTTTCACCTCGCCCGCTGCCAGCTGCGCCCGAATCCGGGTGCTGCTGATCGGCTGCCCATTCAAACTCACCCGCGGCGCACTGAATACCCGCACTCCATGCTTCCGCCCCGCCGCCACGAGGACCGCAACGTCGCCCCGGCGGCCCTGCCCGAAACGGAAATTTTCTCCCACATAGATCGCCGCCAATCGTGGCAAGGCGCGAAGGAGCCACGGCAGAAAATCCTCCGCCGGGATCGACGCGAGTTCAGCGTTGAAAGTCTGCGCAATCACGAAGTCGACCCCGAGTTGCTCCAGGATCCGTCCTTTGACCCCGGCATCCTGAATCATCTTCGTCGGATTGTCCGGACGAAAGAGCACACTCGGATGCGGGGAAAACGTGAGTACACCACTCAACGCCCCGTTCGCTCGTGCCGACTGCACCGCCGCTTCAATCACCGCCCGATGCCCGAGGTGCACGCCATCGAACATCCCGATGGCAAGGTGCAGCGGCTGTGACGGCAGCCGGACGTCCTGGAGTCCGGCAATCTGCGCGGGGAAATTCATCGGTTCACCACACCGGCTCGACGCCTTCGCTCAGAGCGCGATGCTCGGCACCGCATCGCGCGGCGCGATCAAACGCTTTTCGATTTCAGGCAGTGTCATTGCCTGGATCTGATCCAGCGTCAGTGCCTGCGCCACGTTAAATTTGTCTGTCGCCGTGCGGCGGAGTGCCGCCAGATGTGCGCCACAGCCGAGTCGCTGTCCCAGATCGTGAGCCAGCGTGCGCACATACGTGCCCTTCGTGCAGCGCAGCCGAAAATCAAATTGCGGCAACGCGAAGCGAGTCATCTCCCAACTCATCACGCGAATGAAGCGCGGCTCTCGAGCGATTTCCTCACCCTTCCGGGCGCTCTTGTAGAGCGGAACGCCGTCGATCTTGATCGCCGAATACATCGGCGGCAGTTGGTATTGATCGCCCAGGAAACCTTGAATCGCGGTGCGAATCTCCGCCTCCGTGAAGGGCGGCACCGGACGCGTCTCCATCATTTCACCTTCGGCATCCTGCGTGTCGGTGACTTTTCCAAGCTCCACCGTGCCCTCATACTCCTTGTCGAGGCTCGTGAGGTATTGCGAAACGCGCGTGGCCTTCCCGACCAGAACGATCAGCAACCCTGTGGCCATCGGATCAAGCGTGCCGGCATGGCCGACCCGTTTCATTTTCAGTTTCCCGCGCAAGCGAGCCACGACATCGTGCGACGTGTGATCGCGCGGTTTATCCACCAGGAGGATTCCCTCCATTTCTTTGGGCTGAAGCAGCATGTCTTAACGGTTCTGCGCGGCGTCAGCGATCGCGATTCGTTTCGCGAAAGCCGCCACCAGGCGCGGATGGAAATTCTCTGTATCGGATTTTAGATTCAAGCCCGCGGCGCACGCGTGGCCGCCCCCGTTGAACTGCGCCGCCACCAGATCCACCCGGAACGAGGGATCCTTGCCCCGGAGGCTTGCCTTCAGGGTGCCGTCGGGACGGTGCTCGATCAGCGCACCGACGTCCACGCCCTCAATACTGCGCGCATAATCCACCAAACCCTCCGTATCCTCCGTGGTCGATCCCGTCGCTTCGAAAATACCCGGAGGCAACGTTCCGATGCATACGCGCCCGCCACATTCCAATTTCAACGACGCGAGGAAATGCTGCAGCAAACGCAGCTTCCCCTCGGTTTCCCGCTCGTACAATTGATAGCCCGCTTCACTCGGATCAGCGCCACGCGCCACCAGTTCACCGGCCAGAACAAAGCAACGACGCGACGTGGAATGAAAGCGAAACTGCCCCGTGTCGGTCAAAATCCCGGTGTAAAGCGCCTTCGCCGTTTGCGCATCAACTGGCAAATGATTGTCGAACACGACTCCCGCCAAAATCTCACATGTCGCCGCGGACGCACTGTCGATGAGGTTCACCTCGGCGAAACCGACGTTCGATAGGTGGTGATCGATGACTGCCTCAACTACGGGGTAGTGCGCCTTCAGGCGGTCACCGGGACGGGCGTGATCCGCACAATCGACGAAAATCGCTGCGCGGTCCTCAATCGTAGTCAGCACCTCCTCGGTCCGAAAAAACCGCATTCCTTCCGTCAAAAAAAGGAGCCGTCGCGGAACTGGATCCGCGTTGACGCAAATCACGTCATGAC
>CAYVDZ010000710.1:0-3346 GCA_964450575.1 uncultured Opitutus sp. | reverse complement strand
CTCCTGATCCGCGCCCGCGACACCAACAACAACTTCGCGGATGCCAGCCTGGTCGTGACCGTGAGTTCAGGCTTCTCCATCGTCACTCCGCCCCAATCCCAGCACGTGCAGCCGGCGGCGCCGGCGCTTTTGAGCGTTACAGCGGCCGGGACTGGCGTCACAACCTATCAGTGGAACAAGAACGGCGTACCCATCGTGGGCGCCACCGGCGCTGCTTATCTCGTGGTCAGCGCGTCGGCCGCCGACATGGGATTTTACTCGGCCACCGTGACGCGAAACGGCACCAGCGTCACGTCAACCCCGGCGATCGTGACCGTAAACCTCCCCGGCACGAGCCGACTCGTCAACGTCTCCACCCGGGGCCAGGCGAGCGCCGATGAACCGCTCACCCCGGGCTTTGTGATGCGTGGAACGGGAACGAAGCGCCTCGTGATTCGCGCAATCGGACCGACCCTGGGGGTCTTCGGGGTCAACGATGCGATGACCGATCCGAAGATGGCCGTGATTCCGCTGAGCCAGACCAACGTGGTCCTGGCCAACGACGATTGGCAGAGCCAGCCAGCCGCCGCTGTGAGTACGCTGATTGCGACCAGCGGGTCGGTCGGCGCCTTCGCGCTTCCTCCTCTTGGTTCGAAAGACGCCGCGGCCGTGGCCTCCCTCCCGGTGTCGGGCGTCGGAGGTTACACCGTCGGAATTACGCCTTCCGGGAGTAGCGGGCCGGGCGTGGCGCTCGCGGAAATCTATGACGCCGATGCCGCCGACTCTGCCGTACGCATGATCAACGTTTCGACGCTGGGAACCGTGACGGCCGATGGTTTGACCCCCGGGTTTGTGATCGGCGGATCCGCTCCCAAACAACTCTTGATTCGCGCGGTGGGACCGACGCTCGCCTCTGCCTTCGGCGTCACCGGCACCGTGCCAGACCCGCAGCTGACGATTTTCGATCAGAAGTCTTCGGTCGCGATCGCCTCGAACAATGATTGGGCGGAGGGAGGCCAGGGCGCCGCGCTGCAAGCCGCCTTTGACGCCGCGGGCGCGTTTGCCCTGCCGACCGGCAGCAAGGATGCCGCGATCCTGGTTCGCCTGCCTCCGGGGGCTTACACGGTGGTCGCCAGCGGGGTGAATGGCGGCACGGGGCGCGCGTTGGTCGAGGTCTACGATCTCGATCCATAATAGAAAATGCAGTTGAATCCACAGATTCCACAGATGAGCACAGATTGCCAAGGCATTATAAATTACAGTCCCTTCACCTTGCGGGTGAATTGCGGCTAGCAGCCTCTTCATTAGTAATTCTCTGGATCCGTGCTCATCGGTGTAATCTGTGGTTAAAAGAAACTGCTGACTTTAGGATAAGCACCTCGCGTTGTCGCCGGCACGCTCCCGAGGGCGAGCACCAGGCCTCAACCGCGCCCTGGTTGTCGCCCCCGGAAATCCGCCAAAATCCCCTCGTAGTGTCACTTATTACGTGACGCTTTCCCGGGGAGAAAGGCCGCGGGGCGCGACCCGTTTTGCGACCCGCCGGAAAGAAGGGTCCTTGCGGTCTGGCGAAGCCCTGTACCAATCGGTTACTTAACTTTTCCAAAATTGGCTAAATCCTGCGTAACGCCGGACCGTTCCGTTCGTCTCGCAGACAACTGGATGCCTATGATCACCCTAAACCCTTTTTTTCGCCGCCTCCTTCCGACCCGAAGTCGTTCACCGTGGAGGGTGCCATCGGCATCGATTCGCGCGCGTTCTCCTGACCTGCGAGCGCGGGAATCGACCCGCGATTTCAGGTAGAAGCGTTTCGTTTCCTGACGATGTCGGTGCGGTAAAAACCCTGCAGGGGCAAACCTTCGCATCTAACCCGCCTCTGAATTCGTACTGATTCCACCGCACTCCCTTCGAATCACAACGTACTTGGGCCTTCTGGTCGGCAGTGCGCTAAAAGTCACTCTCCCGTTTCGAAACCTTTGACCTGCTCGTCGCGTTTCTAGAAAAACCGCCTCCCGCGCTCAGTCGCGGTCCCTTTTCATCCCCGTTTCATTCCGTGTCTCTTTTCCCGCCTTTCCCTCTTTCAATCGCCCGCGCCACGGCTGCGTGTCTTCTGACTTCGGCGTTATTGTTCTCTGGTTGCAACCGGGGTACGAGCACCGCGAATTCGCCCGCAGCACCCGCCGCCTCTTCGACGGCGGCCGCCACGTCAACCCAGAGTAAATCCCCGCCTCCCGCCCAGAGCGCGGGAAGCGTTCGCCGCGCCGCGGACTCGGAACGGGATCGGGCCCGGCAAGCCGCCGTCGAGATGGTCCCGGTGGAGACGGCGCTGGTCACCCGCGGGCCGATCTCCGCGTTTTTGAGTTTCAACTCCACCGTGGAAACCGAAGCGATGGTCGACATCTACCCCCAAACCACCGGGCAGGTGGAGAAGCTGCTGGTGGAAGAAGGTCAGATCGTAAAAGCAGGCGATCCTCTCCTTCAGATCGAAGACCGCGAGTTGCGCCTCGAGGTGGAGGAAAGCACCGCGAACTTCGCGCATCTCGAGCGGAACTTTGGCCGGTCCGAAGATCTGTTTACCCGCAACCTGATCAACAAACAGGATTACGAAAACCAGAAGTATCAGGTCGAACAGGCCCGGCTGCGCCTTGAGCGGGCGAAGATCCGCCTGTCCTATGCCACGGTGCGCGCCCCCTTCGCCGGCGTGTTATCCACCCGCGAGGTCCAAGTGGGCGCACGCGTCGCCAACGGCACCAAGCTTTTCTCGTTGGTCAAACTCGATGAACTCGTCGCCCGGGTGTTTGTGCCCGGACGTTATTTGCCCGCGGTGGCGGCGGATCAACCCGCCATCATCACGTCGGAGTTCCTGCCTAACCGCACCTTCGAAGGCTTCGTGAAACGCATCAGCCCCGTGATCGATCCCAAGAGCGGCACGTTCAAGGTGACCGTCGGGGTCCGAGGCGAAACCCCCGGTGAACTTCCTCCAGGGCTCTTCGTCGGCGTGCGCGTCATCACTGATACCCGGAAGGACGCGGTTCTAATCCCCAAACGCGCTGTGATCTACGAGGGCGGCGAGCGTCACGTGTACTTGGTCGTCGACAACCGGGCGGTGAAAAAAAAGCTCACCGTCGGCTACGAAGACCCGAACTATGTCGAAGCGCTCGGCGGCTTCGAGGTCGGCGCAGCCGTGATCGTCCTCGGGCAGGGCGGCCTGAAGGACGGCGCCTTGGTCCGGGCCGTGAACACCACCGGCCCGATTGTCCTGCCTGATGCCACGACCACGCCGGCGAGCGCCAATCCCGAGCGGCCGGCTCAGGCCACCACCGCTCCGCGCGAGGCGGCGTGGTCGTGGCATCAGGCAGGACAATCGGGC
>CAYVDZ010000709.1:0-3348 GCA_964450575.1 uncultured Opitutus sp. | reverse complement strand
CAAACCGCGGAGCGAAAACCAAGGGCGCAATGATTAACGACTGATTAAATGCGGAAAAAGGCGCACGATGGTCGTGCGCCTTTAGCGAAGTCCGGGACTTCGATTGTCCGGTTGGCTTCAGCCAGGATCGCTCAACCGAGCAGAACCTGCCACTGATTCTCGCGAGCGGAACGCGCCGCTTTGAGCGCTCCCATCGCGACGTAGCGTTTGTAGTCTTGTCCGGCCAGCTTCACCTTGGGTGATTCGAATCCGTCGTCCGTAAGCTTCTTCTGTAGCACGGCATCGATGCCTTTGATCTGCGAGCCGCCCCCGGTCACGATGATGTTTTGCAACAACGTGAGGACGGAATCCGACGGTGCGCGTTCGATGAGCGTCGTGAGCGCCGGATAGATTTTGTCGATCAGGGTGTTGCAGGCGCGGGCCAGCGTGTCGCCCAGCTCGATCGTGTGCGCTTTGCCTCCCATGATGACTTTCACTTCCAGCGGCTTCCGCGAGGGTCCGACATACCCGTGCGCTTCCTTGATCTCGCGCACCTTGTGCCGGGAGAGCCCGTTGTTCGGGTAAACGCGATCGAGCTCGTTGTGGAGCAGTTCGTCGATCGCGTCGCCGGCAAAGGGGATGCTGATCTGGTCCTTGCTCGTTGGAAAGTAACCCTGCACGAGACACAGATCGCTCGTGCCGCCACCGATGTCGATGAACAGGGAGTTTACGACCGGATCGAGGTAGTTCGGCTGCGAGACGCGGGCGTCGTCGCGATAACCAAGAGCTGAGAGGAACGGTTCCGGGATCATCAGCACGCGGTCGAGAATCCCGTAGGCGCACCGCCGGATGTCGTCGCGGGCCTGAGTGCCGGCGTTTGCGGGCATGCCGATGACGGCGCGGATCTCGGCGTTACCCGAAGGATCCACGATCGTGCGTAGATACTGGAGAAAATCGCGGGCTGCCGCGGGATCCGCGATCACGCCCTCGGCGACCGGTGCGACCATGCGAACATGCAACATGTTGCGAACCGCGTCGTCGCCGAAAAGTGTCTGCGCGTTGCCGGCGATGATCCCGTCGACGATGCCGTCCTTCACGTAGCCGACAACCGTGGGTAAAACTTTGCTCACGGTGATGTCGTTGCCTGTGACAGGACCGGCGAGCATGCATGATTTATTGGTGCCGAGGTCGAAGCCGACCAGCACGGTCTTCGCCTTGGGCGCAGACGTCCGGGCTCCAGCGAGGGCGTTGTTGGACACTGGCGACGGGCCCGGCGTCGAAACGGGCGGCTTATCCTGGGAAACGAGGCTCATGTGTTTTTCGTGGTTTTAGGGGTGGGTGACGGGCAACAAGGTGGTTCTCAAGAAGCTCGACGCCGCGACGTCGGATCCGTCTCATCCGCGCGTTCCTGAGCGATCATGTCGTCGAGAAAGTCAGCGATGTCCCCCGGCCGGCGCACCGGTTTCGCCGGTGGTGGCGTCGCAATGGCGGGAAGAGGTGAATGCATCGCCGCGACCTGCGGTTTTGTCTCTGCGAAGGTTCCAAAGAGCGGCCCCGAGTCGGTGAGTAGCGGCAAGAGCAGTTCCGCCAAAGCGGAGGCGTTGGCGACCCGTTCCTGTTCGGTCACGTAAATGGCCTCGATTCGTTGTTCCACGACCGATGGGTCTTCGGCTGCGTGCTTGAGGGAGGTGATCAGATTCGAGAGTGCGCCGATGCGAAGATTATCTGCCGCCTCCGTTTCTCCTCGTTCGCGCAGAACGCAAACCCGCCGCACAACCCGCGCCACGTCATTCCACGTGGCGGAGGGAGCCGGAAAGTTGAACGCAGACCTATTAAGCAATAGGCGGCTGGACCAGTATTCTCCACCGATGTTCATCAGAAATATCCCCTAATTTGCAAAAAGGTCGGCGATCGCCGCCGGCTTTTACTCCTCTTGCCGGCTGTCCACCGGCATCCAACCACCTCCTTTAGAGGAGAGGCGGTTTAGCGCGAACCGATGGTGAAATACAGGATCGCGACGCCGATCCCAAGCAGCACCAAGGCGCCCGCAAAATATAAGAGGCATCCCTGGCGCACATCCCGCTTCACGGCACCCGGAGGTGTACGAAACTCTTCCAAAATGTTTTCCGGGTCGGCGGGGACGCCGGTGGGGGGCCCAGCGGCTATTCCGGCGGCATGGGGAGCAGCTTCGTTGCGGGTGGGGGGAGAGAGCCCGCCGGGGCTCTCCATCGACCGGGACGACGGAACCGCAGCGTCAGTTTGCGCTTGCGACGGGCCGACTGGCCGCGCGCTTGCCCCCTCGATTTGGCCAATCTCGCGCTCAAGCCAGGCTAAATGCTCGCAGATGAGCAAACGCTGGCGACGAAGTTCAGCGAGGCGATCCATCATTTTCGTCGAGGCTGAGTCTCACACGATAATTCGGCAAGCCTGCCCCGCTTCGGGGTAAGCAAAAGGGCCGGTCTTGCGACCGGCCCTGGATGAAGGCGAAAGCAGCGATGAAACGGTTAGGCCGTGACGACCGAAACCGAACGATGCGCCTTGTCGTACTTGACGGTACCCGTCTTGAGAGCGAACAGCGTCCAATCGCGACCGGTGCCGACATTCTTGCCGGGGTGCAATTTGGTGCCGCGCTGGCGGACGATGATGCCGCCGGCGAGGATGGATTGTCCGCCGAAGACTTTGACCCCGAGCCGCTGAGACTTGCTATCGCGGCCGTTGCTGGATGTTCCCTGACCTTTCTTATGCGCCATGACGAAATATCTCCTTAAGCGTTAATCGATTGAATCTTGATGACGGAAAGCTCCTGGCGATGGCCGCGTTTGCGCTCCATGCCCTTGCGCTTCTTTTTCTTGAAAACGATGACCTTGTCACCGCGTTTGTTCTCAAGGATCGTCACGGAAACGGAAGCTCCGGTGAGGAGCGGCTTGCCGACCTTGAATGCTTCGCCTTCACCGGCCGCGAGGACGTCATTGATTTCGACGGTCGAGCCTTTTTCGGTGCCGGGATAGCGGTTTACAGTAAGAATGTCGCCCTCAGACACAGTGAACTGCTGGCCTTGGGTTTTGATCGTCGCTTTCATAAATAAAACGGCGGAATTAGCCTTTTGCAGGAACGTAACGCAAGCGATTTATTTGGAAAACTCTCCCGGGATTTTGGCGATGGCATTTTCATTTATCGTCAGCGCCTTCAAACCGGCGCCTTAACGGGAAGAGCGGTGCCGTTGTTGTCACCTCAGCCGGGGGGCAATGGAAACTCTGCCACGCCCGGATGTGCGGCATTGGCCGCCGCATACGGAATCGCGGTCCGCACAGCGTCGGCCAGGGAATATCCGAGGGCAAACAAGGGATTCAGCATACACGCCAGCAAGAC
>CAYVDZ010000708.1:0-3379 GCA_964450575.1 uncultured Opitutus sp. | reverse complement strand
CTTGAGCGGCGCCCCGAAGATCTTTTCCGGAATGTCTTTCCAACCCTTGAATGCCACCATCAACGTTTTGTAGGCGAGGCCGACGGCGAAACCGGTGAAGACAATCTTCGCGCCCGGTGAGGCACCGAGGCCCGCCGCTTCCGCCGCCCGCATCTCCGCCTGGGCCGAAGGCGAAGCCGCCGCCCGCGACTCGGCATTCGCCCCGGCGCGAAGCACGGCCGCACACGCGGTGCCTTCCGGATATTTCAGGACGCCGTGTTCGTGCACGATCAGAGCGCGCCGCAACGGTATCATCATCAGGATACCGAGCAGTCCACCGAGCAGCGCGACGAGCATCACGCGGGTTAACTCGAGATCGAATCCGAGAATCAGGATCGCGGGCATAGTCACGCCCACGCCAAACGCAATCGACTCGCCGGCCGATCCGGCCGTCTGCGTTATATTGTTTTCGAGGATCGTCGAATCGCGTACGCCGAACTTGGAAAACGCGCGGAACATCGCGAGCGAGATGACCGCCACCGGGATTGATGCACTCACCGTCAGCCCCACCTTCAACACGAGGTACAACGACGAGGCGCCAAAGATGATTCCGAGGATGACCCCGGTGATTACGGCCCGCACCGTGAACTCACGCATCGTGACGTTCGCGGGAATAAACGGCTCAAAGTTTGGAGGAAGTGCCATGGGGAACGACGCTGACGAGAGCGGAGTTAAGAGTCAGGAGTCCCTGTTGATTGAACAGAAGAAGTTGTCATTGCGGTCTTGATGGGCTTGCCCTCTTTCGCGGCCAGGCCGCCCAGGTGCATCATGCAGCTCATGTCACCCGACACGAATACGTCGGGTTGCGCCGCGCGCACCTGATCGAGTTTCAGGTTGCCCATCGCGGCGGAGATAATGGGAAACGAAACGGAAAAGGTCCCGCCAAACCCGCAGCATTGTTCGCCTTCCCCGAATTCTACGACGCGCAATCCCGGGATCGACTTCAGCAGAGTGAGCGACGCTTCCCCGCTGGCGGTACGACGGAAGTGACACGACCGGTGAAACGCCACCGTCGCCTCATAGCGGCTTTCCCCCCACGTTTTCACGCCGAGCCCGTTGACGATGAAATCAGCGAGCTCCCACGTGCGGAAACCTCCGGAAGATCGGCCTCTTTCTCGAACTCAAGGACCGCGCCGTGAAACATCATGGCGGCGCACGACCCGCTCGGCACCACGACGGGATCTTCGCCGGCAAAGGTCCGCACGGTATGGCGCACGACTTTCCGCGAGGCCGTCCAGTCGCCGCCGTTGAAGGCCGGCTGACCGCAGCAGGTTTGCGCTTCGCGAAATACGACCGCAACCCCGAGGTACTTGAGGACTTCGACCGTCGCGGCCGCGACGTCGTCGTAGAAGGCGTCGCACAGGCAGGTCGCCATGAGCTGAACGCGTTTACCGGTGATGGGAGTGCGCTCGGAGTTGAGCATGAAGCAAAACCGGAACGCTGCGCTGACGCTTCCGGCTGGCAACCGAAATTCCCGACTCGATTTCACCGTCGGGCAAGGTATCACGACACACACCCATGTCGCGCCGCCGCCTGCGGTCTTCCTTCACCTCGCTTCCGCATGGCTCGCGACTCCGGCTCAGCTCCTCATGCCTTCCATCTACTCCGCAGCTCTCGATTTCGGTGCCACCAGCGGCCGCGTCATTCTCGGCCACTGGTCGAGAAACCGCCTCACGCTCACCGAGGTGCATCGATTTCCGAACGCCTTCCGCACGTTGAGCGGACACGATTACTGGGACATCGGCACGCTCTGGCAGGAAGGCCTGACGGGGCTGCGCAAGGCCGTCGCCGCGTTGCCTCGCGGGGCCAAGCTAGCATCGGTCGGCGTTGATTTCTGGGGCGTGGACTACGCGCTCGTCAACGACGCCGGTCGCCTGGTGTATCCGGTTCACGCGTACCGCGACCCGCGCACGCAGCCCGGCCTCAAGCGGCTCGGGAATACCCGCGCCGCCCTCGACCGCATCTATGCGGCCACGGGGATTCCCAATGTTTTCTATAACTCCTCGCTGCAACTCGAGGAAACGGTCGCGAGCTGTCCCGCCATCACCGATCTCGCCACGCGTTGTCTCTTTCTGCCCGACTATTTCAATTTCCTGCTTTCCGGCCGGATGGAAAACGAGCTGACGATTGCGAGCACGTCACAGTTGATCGACGTGTATTCGACCGACTGGTCGCCTGCGGCGCTCAATTACTTCCGCGTGCCGCCGCAGTGGTTCTCCAAGCCGGTGCTCGCCGGGACCAAACTCGGCCGCGTGCGCAAGGATGTCGCACTGGACTCCGCCGCGCTCGCCACCACGCAAGTTATTGCCGTGCCGGGCCACGACACCGCGTGCGCCTACGACGCGATGCCGGCGTCGCCCGATGGCAACGATCTCTACATCAGCTCCGGCACCTGGTCGCTCGTGGGATTCGAAAGTGAGAAACCCGTCCTCGGGGCCGAAGCTCAAGCCGCGCGCATTTCCAACGAACGCATCGGTGACGGGCGGTATCGTCCGCTCACCAACGTGATCGGGCTCTGGCTGCTCGAAGGCATCATGAAGGACTTTGCGTCCCGACCCACCAACGACGCCGGGTGGGGCGCGCTCATCACGGCCGCGGGAAAACTACCGGCGCCGGCCACGTTGCTGGACGTCACGGACCCGAAGTTCGCCAATCCGCCTTCCATGAAGGTGGCAATCGACGCGCAATTGAAGCGACGCAAAATCTCCGCGCCCAAGAACCTCGCGGGTTACACCCGCTTGATCTGCGACTCGCTCGGTCGCGGACACGCGGATGCGATGCGCGCCTTCGAGCGTCTTGCGGGGAGGAAATTCAACCGCATTCTCATTGTGGGAGGCGGCTCCAAAAACCGCCTCCTCTGCCAGGCGACCGCGAATGAAGCGGGCGTGCCGGTCGTGAGTTTTGCGTTGGAAGGCACCGCGGTGGGCAACCTCGCGAGCCAGCTGATCGGGCTCGGGGTCGTCAAAGACCTCGCGACCTTCCGGCGGCATCTCGGCACGACGCTGGAGCAAACGGTTTACACGCCCAAGACGACGGCTAAGCCGACCGCGAAATAATTCTTCCGCCTTGTCGTGCGTTTTTGCGTCTAATGGCTTTGGTGAAGCGTAGCCTCGTGGAATAATCCGCCTTGGCTACGCCTCTTCTCCCCATGCTGATCCGCATTCCGAAGCCCTGGGAACTCCCCGAATCCGCCGCCACTCCCGAGCGCGACTACCTCCTCCGTCCACGTGACGCCGCCTCGCGGCGCGCGTTCATCAAGACCCTCGGCTATGGCGCCGCCGGGATCGCCGGCGCCTCGCTGTTGCCCCAGGCGGCGTCACGTGGACGGAGGAGGTAGTCG
>CAYVDZ010000707.1:0-3385 GCA_964450575.1 uncultured Opitutus sp. | reverse complement strand
AGGGTTATAGGCAGCGACGGGTATTAGCCTTGCCGTTCTTCGCTTTTATTGTGTAGGGGAAAATATGCCTTGCTTCCTCCAACTGGTCGCCGGCGCGATCTTCTGGCACCACCGTCTCAAGAATGATCGCGGCCGATGCAGGAATCAGATCAGCAATCTTCATGAAGGCTGCGCGTGACGACGCGCTGAAAGGTCGATGTTTACAGTCATCAGACACTTCGCTCGCGTGAACGTGGGCAATTCGATTTCGGTAGCGCCGCACAATTTCAAACCCAAGCGACATACTTCGGTCGATCTCGTGCGCGTGGCCTATATCGAAGCAAAGCCTGGCTTCGGGAAGCTTAGCAAAAACATGCTCCAACTCCGTCGCCGTTCGACCAACTGGCTTCCGATGGTCCATATTTTCTATACACAATTTCTTCCCCAGAGTGCGCCAAAGGCTGAAATTGTGAATCGTATCCGGGTGGACGACGATCAGCACTGCGAACTTGTCCACGAGCGCCTTTAAAAGTGATACCGCGCCCGGTTCTTCTTCAGCGGAAAACTGACTCGGTGCATGGAAGGCGACATACTTAAAGCCACCTGTGCCGGACCTAATGAGTCGATCGACGAGTGGTTTTAGTTCAGCGATTCGTAGAGCAGAATACTCAACAGCATCAGTCTGGAGCCCTGCTACGAGTTGGAGTGCGTGGCTAACATCTTGTTTGCCCAATGCACCGGTCGAAAATCCATATGTTCTCATTTAAAAAAGTGCGTATTTAAGTGTCAGCGCTCCCAACTTGGAGCGGCGGTTTAAAAACAGCTTGTCCACGGCCGCTTGGAACTCGTGGCCGATTTCACGCACCTCCAAAAAAACGGGGCTTTTATGCGCGTGTTCGAACGGCAGGTTCGCCAATTCGCTTCGCTTGGGTTCCGACATGAGGATCGTCAGAAATTTTTCGTAGGTAGAAAACATGGCTTTGACAGCCCCCTTGGGCAATTCGAGCCGAAGACAAGCACGCGCAAGTAATTCGAGAGGTGTAAGCTTCAAAGCGTGGAAGCAGTGTTCCGTGCTGGATAGTTGCGGCTTTTTCTCGTCAAACAGCGCAAGCTGCGGACCTTCGCGCCGCGGCACTAGGTCGGATTCAGGAAACAAACTGGTTTCGAATGTCAGGAGCAAACCGGCAATGTAGAGCAGCTTCCGGGAAAAGCGCAGCTTGGCATTCCGCAAAGCCCAACCCACTGCGCCCCGTTCGTTGATCTTGGCCGCGTAATCGACCGCAATCGTCCGCCAGTAGCGGACCACATCATTGGTGAAAAACCGTGGGAAAAACGGCTTCCCTGGAAAATTCGCCTCTTCCTCAAAATAGCGCTCCAGAACTCCTCTCATTAGCCGCTGTCGTGGACTCAGTGGACCTGAGGATCCGTCAGTGACTTCTTCGGATTCCAGCAACAAGAGAAGTCGGCGCGTTAGATTGGCGTTGGTGTCTTGGGAACCACCAATGCAATGGACCAGCTCGTGGCCGAACACGAGCGCGCCGAAAGAACCAGTTGGATTTGGATTTTTGAACTTCCCACTGTCCTTAAGCGCCGCTTTCAGCTCGCGCTCCAGTTCGCGATGTCCCGAATCTGCCCGACCATCGACAAGGAGACACCAATCCAAATCGCTATCCGGTGTGTATTCCTTTCGTGCGAGAGAGCCAAACGCGACAAAGCTCGCTTCCGCAGGAAGCTTTCCGCCCACCACTGTCGTAAGGTCATTAAGCGTCGATTCGGAACGTTCGAAACATGCCTGCATCGTCGGAAATCGCATTCCGAGGTGTTTCTCAAGTTTGTGGATGTAGCTGTCAGACCAAGGCATAATGGAGCGCTTTTTCGTTGTCGGGATTCAGATCCTTACGAGAACACCAGCACGGTTATAAGAGCGAGAGAATCCACGACCAAAAGTCAGGAGCCGTTGGCCCCCATTCGAATGGTCTCCAAATCCGCGCGCGTGATTCCCACCGCGTGGCATTCGGCATCTAGGAAAGCACGAATCGCATTCGCCGGACTGTCGCCGATCAGAGGATCGACCGCGCCGTGCCACTGTGAGAGCCAGGGTTCGAGTTCGAGTAGACCGGCCAAGAGAAGCTTCAGTTTTTCCGACGTGAACCCGAAATTCTGCTTCGCTTCCAAATAATACTCCGCGAGTGCGCGCGCCTGCTGCGCGTGGTCCCAGCCGGCCCACGCGATGACAGGGCTCGGGTCTTCGGTGCGCTCGGCGCCGGGATAGGAAATCCAGCGTTCCTTCGGCACGTCGAGTTTCCCACGTAGGGACCACCACACCGATTTTTTGAAATCGCCGCTGCCGTATTTCGGCGGCACGGGGATATCGCCCAGTTCGTCCTTTTTGCGCGCTGCCGCCGCGGCCTTGCGCTCCGCGCGCACGGCTTCGGTGAGGTTTGGTTCGTCGACTTTTTCCGCGAGGTCGATGGCGTCCTCTCTTCGTTGGAGGTCCCAGACGTTCTCCCAATCCTGGCGTTTGAGCAGGCCCGCGGGTTTGTAGCGTTGGGTCGGGAGGAAGGGCACGGCCGCGCTCTCCACCAGTTCGCGCACGAGTTTGGGAACTGAGTAGCCCGGCCCACCCATGAGCTGTTCCGCGACCGCGAGGAACGCGGCATCGGTTTGCGCCGTGCCCGCGAGCTGGCTCGTCGTGGTGAGCGCCGGTTGCTTCGCCGCCACGAAACCGGACACCGACGGATCGAAGCCATCCTTCAACTCGCACACGCGCTGGCCCTCGAAGAAATAGCCTTCCAGCCGGGCGAGCAGCCATTCGCGCGCGGCACGCTGAAATTGCTCGTCCCACGGCTCGGTGTTCCAGCGGCGCTTGTATTCGGGCTGCTCGATGAGGCGGATGGCCGGGTCGCCGATAATACGGGCGATGCGGCGCTCGACCCGCTCCCGATACGCGGCGGGCCAATGGCGCGGGAGCGCGGTGAGGGGCGTGGAGCCGTGCCGGGCAAACCACGTGGTCTGCACCTCGCCCGCGGCCATCCGGCGGGCGAGGACGATTTCAAAGGCGCGTTCGCCGAGGTTCAAAGGTGGAATCTCCATCGTCTCGGGCGCAACCGGCGGCTCCCCAGCCCCAACGGGGCTGCATCGTTCAGCCCAGGGTTGCGAGGAACGAGCTACCCTGGGTCCGTCGTCCCCCACGACATCAACCCCAACGGGGTTGAATCCGGTGGCGTCGGGCTGATGCAACCCCGTTGGGGTTGGTTCGCCTTTTTGGAGGGTCCCAGGGTAGCCTCGCGGACTCGGCAACCCTGGGCTGATGGATGTTGCCCCGTTGGGGCATTCGATCGCCACGGCACCCTCCGGCAGGCTCACCCCATCGCCGGCGGACACCAGGCCGAATGCGCCGTATATC
>CAYVDZ010000706.1:0-3392 GCA_964450575.1 uncultured Opitutus sp. | reverse complement strand
CGCCTGGCAGGACCAGCAGGGGCTCAAAGCTGTTGGCATCCCAGAACATGATCGTGGTCTTGCCGCTGCTGCCGGTGACGAGGCGTTGATCGTCGGGCGAAAACAGGGCGCTATGATATGCCAACACGCCCGCGCTCAATAGGGCCACTTCCGGAAATCCCGGTCGTGTCAGATCCAGGACCCGGAGCCAGCCGAACCGGCTCGGGGCCGCGAAGAGCCGCTGGTCGTGGGAGAACGCTCCTCCCCCGCTTGCGGGAGTTCGTTTCAGATCGATCTGCAGCGGAGTCTGCCGGCCGGTAGCGAGGTCGATATGCAGGTGGGCTTCGTCGTAACCCAGCACGATCGCTTGTTTCGCAGTGTCAGAAATCGTGAGGGCCTTGTTTCCCGCGCCGGCGGCCACAGGCCAGGACCCCATCTGCCGGCCGGAGGGAATCTCCCATTCGGTCAGATTCAAATTCGCGCCGGAGCGGCCGTTGATGGCCAGCACGGATTTTCCCCCGCCGGTAATCGTCAGGGGCACCATCCGCCCCCGCTGGCCGGTCGCAATTTCCGTTATCACCACGCCCCGTTCCCAATCCCAAATTTTCAGCTTCGCTTCCCGGTCGCCCGGAGCCACGGGAACACCTTGGGCAATCAACGCCGAATCCCGCCCAAACCGGGGTAAGTAGAGAGTCGTATTAGCGGGCGACGGATCGATCCGCATGATGGGCGTGATTTCCGCCATATCACCGCCGCGCCGCCGCACCACGCTGCCGTCGGGATTCACGAAGATGATAGACTGGCCGTCCGCGGCAAAACGCCACGCGCTGGGCACCTCTTTGATGGTGACCATCGGCGCGCGGACCTCGGCTTGCGTGTCCCAAACATGGACGGAGCCATCTTTCGAGCCACTGACGAGGGTGCGGTTATCCGGCAGCAGGGCGAGCGACCAGACTTCCGTTTCGTGTCCCCGCAGCGTCCGCACCGAGCGGCGGCTGGCGACATTCCATACCCGCACGGTTTGATCGCCGCTGGCGGAAAACAGCGTCTTGCCGTCGGCAGAAAACGCGAGCTGCGAAATGAAGCGTGAATGTCCTTCCAGCCGGCCCACTTCCTTGCCGCTGTCGACGTCCCACAGGCGAATCGCAGACTCCTCGAATCCGGCGCCGGACGCGAGGGTCTTGCCGTCCGGGGAAAATTTCAGTGACAGCACGCGCTCAGTGGCGCCGCGCGTGGACCAGCGCTTCTGTCCGCTCGCAAGGTCGAGCAGGTGCAGGTTGCCATCCTGGGATCCATACGCGGCCAGTTTCAGATCGGCGGTGGCGGCGACAAACGAGCACCAACTCTGGTTGGTCGGATTCGGGGCCGGACAGTGCGCAATTTTGGTCCCGTCGGCGATATTCCACACCGCGACTTCGCTTTCCACACCGAGCGTGCATGTCAGCAGGGATTTGCCATCGGCGGAGAAGACTAGCCCGACGACCGCGCCGGTCATCGCCAGCTCGCGCACGACCGTTCGTGATTCCAGGCTCCATAACTGCACCCGGTAACTGCGCCCCGTTGCCTCGGCGGCGCTCGTCCCCATGGCCAGCAACGGTGCGGTAGGTGAGAACGTAACGCGGACTACGTCGTCGCCGGCCGGAAGCTGGAGCCGTTCCCCCGTGGCGCGATTCCAAAGCGAGAGATGACCGTCTTCCCACTCGCCCGCGGCGATCCATTTTCCGTCGGACGATGCGGTGACGGACGTGACGGACCACGGCAGCCGTCCCAGCACGGACTGCGCTTCGTTGCGGCAGAACTGCCAGAGATAACGCCACTCCCAGCCGCGCAGATCGCTCTCGCCGGGTTTTGGCACTTGGCGGTTCAGCAATTGGCGCGCGCGGCCGAGATTGTTGTCGTCGAGCGCGACCTGGAGCGCGCGTAGATCGGAGGCGTAGGCCAGGCGGCGGGCGGCGAACTCGCGCGTCTGCGCCTGCTGGCGCAGCGCGGTTTCCTCGCCGCGCAGTCGCTCCTGCTCGCGCTCCGCCCGCACCGCGCGCCACGCGACCCAGCTCACGCCCGCCACGACGATGAGCAAGGCTGCGGCGATCGTGCGCGCGAGCCACATCCGGCGGCGGGTGACGCGCTCGCGCTCGTGAAGTTGTTCGGTCACGATCCGTTGCTGGCGAGTGTCGCGGCTCGCGCGGATCACCTCGGCGAGCACGTCGTGCGTCAGCTCCACCCGCTGCACGCCCTGGCGATCCTCGATGCGGAGCAGCCGGCGCGAGACGAGGGTGTCGAGGAGCGGCCGTGTGACGCCGGGAAATTCGAGCGAAGTCTCAAGCGCAAGATTGTCGCGGTAGCCGGACTTCGTGAGCAGGTGATCCTCGACGAACGCGCGCATTCCCTCCGGCAAATCCGCCACGCTGCGCTCGTAGAAATCCGTCAGAATCTCCCGCCGATTCCCCGACACCTGCTCCGCCGTGATCTGCGCCTGGCCCAACGCGCGCCGCCGTTCGTTCAACTCGCGGCAGATGACCGAGAGCAGCGCAGGCTCGACTTCGAGTTCGGCGAGCCGCTCCGCCGAACCGCCGCGCCCGCCGGAGACAAATTCCACGATCCGCTCCGCCACGCCCTCGGCGAGGAGCTGCGGCGCGGGCCGCGTGACGATCTCCAGCGCCTGCGTGCCGCTGAGCCGTTTCAGGCGGAGGCGATTGTGCACGAGCGCCGGCATCTCCTGTTTCAAGCCCTCGAGGTCCGGCAGAAAATCTTCGCGCAGACTGAGGATGACCTGACACGAGGGCTTGTCGTAGTTGAACCGCAGCGGATCGAGCACACCCGCATCCAGTTTCTCCCGCACCGCCGGCGGCGGACGGTTTTCCACGAGGCACGCCAGCTCCGCCAGAAACGCCCGCGAACGCTCGCGGCGCACATCGTCCGCGCGCCCGAGCGTGAAGATTTCCTCGAACTGATCGAACGCGAGCACCGGCGTGAGCAGGCGATTCTTCGCGCTCCAGATATCCACATCCTTCCGGTGAAAATATTCCCACAGCGTCTCGTCCGCGCTGAACGCCGGCGCGTCCGCCTTCGCCGCCGCAAACTCCGTCGTGAGCGCCGCCTTCACCTGATCGGCGAGGGAATTGCCGATTTCAGATTGGCGATGGCCGATTGATGAGGCCGGCGCCGGAGCTTTTCCATTCGGCAATTGGCGATCGGCAGTCGGCAATTCCGGCATGCCGTGATCCAGCCGCAGATAAAGCGGCAGATGATCGCTCTCCCGCAAAATCGGAAACAACCCCGCCTGCAGGAGCGAAGACTTCCCGAGCCCCGACTGCCCGAACAGCACCGTGAGCGTCTGGCGCTTCACCAAGCGCGTCAGCTCCTCCGTCTCCTTCTCGCGCCCAAAGAAAAACCCGCGCGCTTCCTCCGTAAAC
>CAYVDZ010000705.1:0-3395 GCA_964450575.1 uncultured Opitutus sp. | reverse complement strand
GATTGATTGAGCAGACCACCGGGCGCACCGATGCCGAAGAGAATGCTATTCGGGCCGCGCGTGTCGTCGAAGCGAGCGACCCGGTACGGGTCGGGATTCGTGATGCTATTAAAGTAGTCGATGCCCTGGCTGGCGGCGAGGCCGCGGATCAACGTGCGATTCAGCAGATTCTCCCCCGTGATGGCCGGGTTTTGTCCTGAACCCGCCTGCCACGCATTGGTGTCCATCTCGGAGTTCACTGTATAATCGAGCAACTGGGCGATGTCGGTGATCGCAAGATCATCGAGAAACTCCTTCGTGAAGACGGAGACCGACCCGGCGGTGTCGCGCAGCCGGGCATTCAGGCGGCTGCCGGCGAGCGTATTTTCGGCGAGATAGCCGAGGTCCTGAGTGGTGTTGACCGTGAATGGACTCAGTTCCACCACCGCATCCGCGGATTGCGCCGTCGTCGGTGCCGCCGGAGCAAGCGCAGGGGCGGTTTGAGCTCCGGCGGCGGCCACGGCGCCAAGGGCAAGGGAGAGGGCAAACCAGTGGGTGAGTGCGGTCGGGTGGGTGCGCATGGAGGCAGCAGGTCTATATTAGGGTTGCTCCGCAGGGCGGCGGAGGAGGGGCGATTCAGCGGGCCGAATTTATCGCGAATGGGCAACAGAATTCGTGGCGACACATTGCCGCGAATAGACACGGGGTGCGGTGGCGGATACTCGATGAAATTGCGAATCCATCATTTCCGTGAAAAAAGGGACGCGCGGTAATTGATGAATGTCGGGGATTGATTTGGCCCGGCGTTCAGGCAGTGGTGGCGTCTATAAATATAACCCATCGTGCGCTCGCGGTCTTCTTCGGCTGGCTGGTCGGCGTGGCCTCGGTTCACGCCGCGATTGCTCCGACGTCACCCAATCCCGGCCTGCGACATTACTATGAAGTGCCGCGGGTGGCAAATCCGCAGACGCTCCGGGTGGACGTATGTGTGTACGGCGGAACGCCGGGCGGTGTTGGGGCCGCCGTGCAGGCGCGACGGATGGGCAAAACAACGGCGCTCGCCGTTTTCCGCCGGCACGTGGGTGGCTTGACTGCGGCCGGCCTGACCGCGGTCGATCTCGGCAGGAAAGAGTCGATCGCCGGCATGGCGGCGGAGTTCCTGGATCGCATGGGCAAGTGGAGCGGATTCCGCGCGGCGGATGCCGAAACGACATTCCGGGCGATGTTGGAAGAAGCGGGCGTTCCGGTATGGTTTGAGCGCCGACTTGAGCGCGTGGAGAAACAGGGCAATCGCATCACCGCGCTCGTGTTTGAAAACGGGGATCGCATCGAGGCGGCCATGTTTGTCGATGCGACGTATGAAGGCGACCTGCTTGCGCGTGCGGGTGTATCCTTCCATGTGGGACGCGAGGGCAATGCCGCTTATAATGAAGAGTACAACGGGTACTTCATCGCGGATAAGCATCAATTTCGTTTTCCGGTGGATCCCTATCGTACGCCGGGCAATCCCGGCAGCGGGCTTTTGCCCGGCATTTCCCCGGAGCCGCCACGGGAGCGGGGTTCGGCCGATTCGTTGATTCAGGCGTATAACTTCCGGATGTGGCTCACCACGGCCGGGGAGGGCCGTCCGTTTCCTCAGCCGCATGGCTATAGTGCAGATGATTATGCCCTCTTGCATCGTTATATCACGAGTGCTCCGGAAGGCTTTGGATGGGATTGGACCTATCGACATGGCCCGATCAAATTGAACCTGGGTGACTGTAACAACGCGGGACCCGTCTCGACGGACTTCATCGGTGGGAGCAATCGCTGGCCGGAAGCGAGTTACGCGGAGCGGGAGAGGATCTTTCAGGCGCACGTGACCTATCAACAAGGCATGATGTGGTACCTGGCGAATGATCCCGCGGTGCCGGCGCATCTGCGGGCGCACGTGAACACATTCGGTTTGCCGCGTGATCAGTTTGAGGAAACGACCGGCTGGCCGCACGAATTGTACGTGCGGGAAGGCCGGCGGATGATTTCGGATTACGTGATGACCGAGCATAATTGCCTCGGGAAAGAAGTGCCGAAGGACAGCGTGGGTCTGGCGAGCTATACGATGGATTCGCATCACACCTCGCGCGTGGTGGTTGACGGCGTCGTCAAGGCCGAGGGCAATGTCGAGCAACGCACGCCGCAGCCGTATCCGGTAAGCTACCGCGCGATCGTGCCGCGGGAACGGGAATGCGCGAACCTGTTGGTGCCGGTGGCGCTCTCCGCGAGTCACATGGCGTTCGGGAGCATCCGGATGGAGCCCGTATTCATGTTGCTGGGACAAAGTGCCGCGACGGCGGCCGCGCTGGCGATCGACGCAAGAACCTCCGTTCAAAAAGTGGACTATGCCGCCCTGCGGGTGCGTTTGCTGAAAGACAAGCAGGTATTGGAGTGGGTGCCGCCGGCGGCACCGGCGAAGAAATAAACGCCACGACGATGGGGGAGACGGTTGGCCATAAGCATTGATCGCCTCGAGCGAGCGTTCTCCCGCTCGCTCGGGGGCGGTAGGGCCCGACGGGCCTGGAGAGATCGACTTACCCTGGAGAAGAAAAGGGTCGGTTTCGGAAAGTTCCCGGATTAAGTTTCGGGCCCCAGATGAACATGTCCAATATCTTCCTACAACGGGTTTTGGTGGCATTCATGGTCGTGATTGCTGCGCGGGCAGCTGCTGAACCGTGGGGCGACGCCTCGGTGGCGAGCCCAGGTGTGACCACGGTTTCGGCTGAAGATTCCGCGGGTGTCGTCACGGATGTGTGGCGCGGGTTCAAGCGACATACTTTCGTCGTGGACGGCTGCACAGCCTGGGTGGTCGAGCCGCGCGTCGCCGCGCCGGGCAAACCGTGGACGTGGTGTATGGAATTTCCGGATGCGTTCACCGACCGGACCGGAGTGCCGCAGTTGCTGGAGCGAGGATTCCATCATGTGTATATCAAAGTGGGCAACACCTTCGGTTCGCCGGCGGCGTTGCGGCATTTCGATGTGTTCTACCGGACGTTGATGGAGCGCGGCCTTGCGAAAAAAGCCGTGCTCATCGGAATCAGTCGCGGCGGCCTTTATGCGTACAACTGGGCGGCCTTGAACCCGGAGAAGGTGGCGGCGATTTATGGCGACGCGCCAGTGGGGGATTTCAAGAGCTGGCCCGGAGGCAAGGGCTCGGGCAAAGGCAGTCCAAAAGATTGGACCGCGCTACTGAGTCACTATGGTTTCCTGACGGATTCCGAGGCGCTCGCGTACGCCAGGAATCCGGTGGACGTTCTCGCGACGCTGGCCCGAGCGAAGATCCCGTTGCTTCACGTGGTCGGCGATGCGGATGAGGTGGTACCGGTGGCCGAGAACACCGCGGTAATCGAGCGGCGTTATCGCGAACTCGGCGGACACATGGT
>CAYVDZ010000704.1:0-3402 GCA_964450575.1 uncultured Opitutus sp. | reverse complement strand
GCTGAAGATCACGAGCGTGTTCTTCGTCAGATCCAGTCGATCGAGCGTCGCGAGCAGCTCGCCGATTCGGGCGTCGGCGTGGGCGATGACGGCCGCGTAAATCTGTTGGGCCTCGTCTTTCAGGTGGGCGAATTGTGCGAGGTATTCTGGCTTGGGGTAATGGGGCGTGTGCGGCTCGTGAACCCAGAGGTTGAGAAAGAACGGTTGGCCCGCGCGATGACTTTGTTCGATGAATGCGATCGAGCGCTCGACATCGGCGTGGACCGGCATCTGTGGGCCGGAACAGTTGAACGCGCCGTAGACATCGTAGCCATAGTCCAAGGGCAGCGGGGCATCGGGCACCATGATGTTGGTGAGATGCCATTTCCCGAAATGAGCCGTAGCGTAGCCGGTCTGTTGCAGGAGCCGCGGCAGCAGCACGGTTTTCGGATTGAGCCAGTCGGGCATGCCACGCTGGACGTGGCTCTCGACCGTGGCAAAATGTCCGTGAATGCTATGACGCGCCGGAAACTGGCCCGTCATGACGGCAGCCCGACTGGGCGAGCACACCCCACTGGCGACGGTGAACTGACGGAAGTCGGTGCCCTCGCGGGCAAGACGGTCAAGGTGGGGCGTCTTCAACCATGGATGTCCATGGGAACTCAAGTCGCCCCAGCCCCAATCGTCGGCGAAGATGAAGACGATGTTCGGGCGCGCGGATGAAACCGCTGCCACCGCGGAGGTTAGTGCGGTCCAGAGAAGTCCGGCCAACGTTACGCGGCGGGTCCAAGCGATTTGGATACGGTTCAAAGTGGGGCGGGATTCAGACATGGGGCGGGGCGATTCCACCGGACAACCCTGCGAATAGTCAGGCGGCGGCACGACGTCGGGGAATTTCGAAACAACCTGAAATCCAGAGAGCTGCCCGTGGCAAGGTTGAACACAGGCATGCAAGCGCACCGCGGCGATGAAATTATTCACTGGCCTGACCGCAAAGATGAAGTAGTGACCCACGTAGTGACCCTTTTTCTTCACTTTTTGACCACGTGAGGGACAGGGCCGATGCCCAAGTTGGCCTCACGCAGCCGGAAAGTTTACTGGCGCATGAGTTCGAATTGCCTCGTCCAATCTCATTCAGTCGGAATTGTATTCCGATGTCGTCGCTGCCGGTGAGCGAACCGTCTGCACACAGGCTCCACGAAAACCACTAACGCGGAAAGCCGCACAAAGCAGAATCCCCATGAGCTCACCGGTATTCGATGTCTCGAAAGTGCCTTACAGCGCGACGGGCAATGGTTCGACTAACGACTACGCTGCCGTTCAGGCAGCAATCAACGATGCCCAGGCAGTCAACGGCTGCGTCTATTTTCCGACTGGCGTCTACCTCGTTCAGACCACGCTGTCTTTTCAGTCTCCTAATAATCCAAGCCAAAGGAAGATCTCGTTTAAGGGCGACGGCCCAAACATCTCGGTCATCAAAGCCGGTAACGGCGCAGGCGGACTCGATCTGACCTTCGCGCAATCGGGTTCACTACAACCTTGGGGGTCCACATAATGGATCTGGGTTTCCGCACTTCCGGCACGGGGGGGACAGCCATAAAGGTGAGTTATGGAAGTCCGATCAGCACGATCGATCATTTCGAGCCGTCGGTGGTGATCCGAAACATTGAAGTTCGTTCCGATGACACCAATCGCTGGTCCAACGGCGTCGATATTACGTCGGCTTGGAATGTATGCATGACGGATTGTTTCATCTCCGGCGGGAGCTTTGGAGGTTCATGGAACAGTCTCACCGGAAATGGGATTGCGCTTCACCGCTCGTGCGTGAACTCGCATTTCGTCAACTGCCACTGTAATTTCTGGGCCAACGGTTTCTATTACGACACAGGGACGGGCTCAGGCGATCACAACACGGAGGGGCTGTTCTTTGCGAATTGCTCATTTATTGCGGTGATTAAGGGCGTATTTATCACGGGGAATCCCAACTACGTGATTGGATCAACGCCGGTGCCGCGAGTGACCGCATTGACCTGGACGGGCGGCATAATCGAGCTTCGGAGCACAACTTCGGGCGGGTCAGCAGCGTTCCACCTTGTGCGGGTGAACGAAATCATGATCACAGCGATGATGATGGTCACTGACACCACGACGCTCACGCATTACGCGATCTTCGCGGATACCTGCAATACCATGTCTGTCGTGGGATGCAACGTTTACTCGTTCACCTACGGCTTCCTTACTACGGGAACTTGTAAGGCCATCGTTGCTTCGAGCAGTACGTTCGTGAACTGCCCCACTCAGGTTGTCTTCAGTCCGAACACTACTGAATCGCGCAGTTTCGGCCATGTCAGGTCCAATGACTCGCAGAACGAGTTGGACCAGAGCGGTGGATCGAATAAAATGGGCTGGGTGTGACCGTCCGCTCCGCAGGAAGGCGGCAGTGCCTTTCCTTCCTTTAGCGAGAAAGACTCAAGGATGACGGCTGAGGCCGGATCGTTGTTCGTCAAACTTGAGAGATTGAAAACCCGAATGAATCTAGACGAAAAACCGCCAAGTGAATTTGGATCCCACTAAAAGCGTCGGTAAGTCTCGGCTCTGGCTAGCCTTTGTTTTGTCCGCATGTGCTGCAGCGCTTGTTGTCTGGTTTTTTCAGTGGACGGTGCGTTCATCGGGAGGGTTCAATCCGCCCGGAGAAGAGGACTATTACAATTTCTTAGTGCGGGGCTGGAGGTCCGGTTATCTACACATGAGCAAGGAACCTGCGCCCCAAATGCTTGCTCTGTCTGATCCATACGATCCCGCCCAAAACGGGCCTTACCGCCTTGCCGACGCTTCCTACTTCAACGGCCGCAATTACCTCTATTTTGGAGCCGCACCAGCTGCGCTGGTCATGCTCCCGTATGGATTATTAACCGGAAAGGAGTTAGGGACGACCACAACCATCTTTGCGTTTGCCGTAATTGGGTTTCGTGTAGCTGCTGTGCATTGGTTGAGTATTCGGCAGCGCTTTTTTCCCGACAGCGCGCCATGGGTCGCTCCTCTCGGCGTGTTAGTGCTCGGTTTTGGCACGCACGTATTGGCGTTGCAGCGGCGACCCTTGGTCTGGGAACTGCCCATTGTAACGGCGTATGCCTTCACTATGCTGGGTTTACTTTGTCTTTTCCATTTAACGATTCGGCCCGGAAGGCTTATCGGGCTCTCTGCAGGACTGTGCTTCGGGTTGGCGATCGCTGCACGCCCGACCTACGCCTTCGCGACGGTCGCTATGCTGCCCGTAATTCTCATGGTGTGGCGTATTGCCAAGCGACGATTGGCGATCTTGGGTTTCTTATTTGGAGGGCTGTTTCTCTGCATTGGGGCAATTCTCGGCCACAACTACGCGAGGTTCGGGGAACCTTTTGAATTCGGTCAAAACTACCAATT
>CAYVDZ010000703.1:0-3405 GCA_964450575.1 uncultured Opitutus sp. | reverse complement strand
GCGCCACCACTGAGATGCGCGCCTGCTGGGCGGCAAACCCGAGCCCGTGCAACGCCAGTCCTGCGATCAGCGCCGTCGCCGCGGGCATCATCGCCCGGAACTCCGCGGAGCCGCCGGGCGGCGCCGATGGACGTGCGCGGGCGTCCACGGGCTTCACCTTCGCCGCCGCTGCATTCGCGCTCCCGGCAACGTTGCGCCACAAAAGCCAGCCGCTCAACGCCAGGAGCATCCAGCCGTGCTGAGTTTCAGAGGCGTCATTCATCCACTGAAACCCCCACCAATAGAACAGCGAAGACGTTTCGATGTATCCACGGCTGGCGTTGCCGAAGAATTGAAACACCGCAAAACCCGCGGCAGCGGCCACGGCAGCCGCCACCCATCGCGAACGAAGGGCGGGCTGACGGCTTGCCGGCTTCAACTCCATCTCCTATCGCTGCACTCGAACTCTCCCGCCGCCAAGCTGAACCGCCATGAAGCTCCTCGTGTTTGCCCATACGCCCCCTCCGGTGCATGGGCAGAGCCTTATGGTCGAAACGCTGGTCGACGGACTCGCGCACGATCCCAACGTGCAGATTTTGCACGTTAACCCCCGCTTGTCCCGCGACAGCCGCGACATCGGTCGCTGGCGTCCCGGCAAGGGGTTCAGCCTGCTTCGCGCCTGCGCTCAGGCTTGGCGACTGCGCATCACGCAGGGGCCGGCGTTCTTCTACTACGTTCCCGCTCCCGGAAAACGCAGCGCCTTGTATCGCGATTTCGTGGTCATGTTGCTGTGTCGCCCCTTATTCTCCGGCCTGATCCTCCACTGGCATGCCGCCGGATTGGGCGCGTGGCTCAAGCAACACGCGAGCGGCTTGGAACGTTGGCTGGCGCAGCGCCTCCTCGGCGGAGCGACATTGTCGATCGTGCTCGGGGAAAACCTTCGGGACGACGCTGCCGCTCTGCACTCACGTCGCATCAGCATTGTTCGCAACGGCATCACCGATCCTAATCCCAACCCGTCGCCACGGCCGGCCACACCGCGGACCCATCGCGAGGCAGTTTTTCTCGGACTGTGTTCGCGCGACAAAGGCCTCTTCGATGCGATCGCTGGCGTGCAGCTGGCGAACGCCCGCGCGCGAGCCCACGGGCAGTTGCCGACGAGGCTCAGCGTTGCCGGCGATTTCCCTGATGCCGCGACGGAAGCCGCGTTCAAGCAAGCTGTGGCGGCGGAAAATATCACCCCGCGTGCAGCGGCTTCAATCGAGCCAGGGATTTCGGTGCGTCAGGTCGGCTTCGTGCGCGGTGCCGGGAAAACGACGCTCCTGCAAAATGCGGATGTGCTCATTTTCCCGACCGCCTACGCTCACGAAACCCAAGGGCTTGTCGTAGCCGAGGCGCTGGCTTTCGACGTGCCTGTAATCACGACCCGCTGGCGCGCCGTGCATGAGGGTTTGCCCGAGAAGCACGTTTATCTCGTGGACCCCCAGCGCCCCGATCAGATCGCCGACGCCCTCGATGCGATCCACATCGCCGGCTCGCCGGGCGGAACGTTGCGAGCGCACTTCCTCGCGCACTACACCCGCGAGCGCCACCTCGCCGCGATCGCTGAACAGCTGGCGCGGATCAGCCCGGCCCCTCGTAAACGCCCTTTTAAAAGGTGAGCCCGGACCTTCAGCGTAGCTTTCAGCACGCCCCTCGTCCGCGACCGGCCCTGCGCGAGCGCAGGCCCGTAGCTTGAAACGGTGTCAGTGAATGGGTAGGAGCCTTACCCCGAATTCGCGCACCCACCAGTCGGGCCGAACTCGGGCGGCGTGGCTAGCGTGAGGCGGGTTCCAATCCTGCGTAAACCACCGCCCATTGTCCGGCGAGCACCGGAGCGGTGAATGACCGAATCGTCTCGGGCGTGATTCGCACGCGGGCCAGAGCGTCCGTCTCCACCAGCGAGGTGATGGCCCGCGCCAAGTCGGCCACGTCGCCCGTGCGAAAGGTCCAACCCGTTTCGCCCGGGCGCACCAAATCAACCACCCCACCCGAATCAGCCCCGAGACCCGGCACGCCCGCGCGCAAGCTCTCGAGCAGCGCAATCGAAAAAGGTTCCGCTTGTGAGGTCACGAGCAGGCAGTCGACCGAAGCCAACAATGCGTCCGAGTTCGGCTGCTCCCCTAACCAGGAGACCTGTCCCTCCAGCCCGAGCGCGGCGGTGCGCGCTCGCAGCTGCCGGGCATAAGCGCGGGATCCGGTGGTCGTATCCGGAGAACCGATATGCTGAAAGCTGACCCGCTCGCGAACGCCCGGCGGCAGCGCCGCCAGTGCTTCAATTACGTCATGCCAGCGTTTCCAGGAGACCAGCATCCCGATGCCACCCAGTCGTAGCACTTTACCGGATACAGGTCCCCGCGGGTCGAGCGGGACAGGCAGCGCCGTCACGCCACCGGGAATACACTGGGTCCAATCCTCCCCTCCGATTCCGTAGTAACGCTTCATGGCCGGACTCAGCCAGAACAGCCGCGACCCGAGTCGCCGCGACGCCCGCCGATAAAACCAGCGCTGACGTCCATAACAATGGACGCTTGCGACAACGCGCCGCTCGCCAGAGGCCACCAACCGCTGGGCGACCAGCAGACCGGCCCGGGAATGCGCGTGAAAAATCCGACCGGGCTCCGCGTCGAGCCAAACGCGCATGGCCCGCGCCACCGCTCGCGCCCGCCACCAGGTTTTCCAGCCAATCACTTCCGCGTCGATTGCCGGCAGCTCGAGCGTGGGCAGCGGCGGCGAGCGACGTTGGGTGAAACCCGGACTCACGCCGAGCACGCAGGAAAAAACCTCCGCGGTCGCAAGTGTCCGAATTGCGGATACAATCCCCCCCTGATCATTTTGGGCTCCGGTGTAGTGCAGCACTGTCAGGTTCGCTTGCGCAGCCATTCACCGACTATTGCCGAAATCCCAGGCCCAATGCGCAAGATTTCTTCACGGCACCGCGCGTCGCCACGGCCTCGCACGATCGCTAAACGCCAAAAAACGCGTTCCCCAAAGTTCAAGCAGCGACCAGTTTGATGTCGCATATGCGACATCAAACTGGTCGGCGGCGGAATCCCTCCTTGGAGTCCGAAGCGCTGCGAGGACGCGACGAGGCGGGTCTGGCCTCAACCCAAAACTCGGTCTTGCCTTCGTCCCAAGGCCATTGGAGCGGCGACTTGAGATGAGCTGAGATTGCCACCCCACCGCGTAGCTTGCGCCCTTTGCCCGGTTCTGCCCGCATCGCGGCGGGTAGCATCCATGTCGTCGCTCTCCGGCAACTCCTCTCTTCGGCTTATTCCCATCCTCCTTGCTCAAGGGGTCGGCGTGGCCTGCGGAGTCGCCGGCGTGAAGCTCGACTCCCACTTCCTGCCGCCCGATGTCCTCGGGTTCTACGGGGTGTTCCTAACG
>CAYVDZ010000702.1:0-3411 GCA_964450575.1 uncultured Opitutus sp. | reverse complement strand
CGCGCCCAACTCCATCATCGCCTGATTGTGGTCGCCCGCGTGGGTGGCGGGCATCATGGCGTCAGCGAGCGGAAGGAATGCCTTTGAAGCGCTGGCGGAATCTCGATAGAGCGTCGCGTCGGCGGTGAGCCGAGCCAGAATGCGAACGACGTTGCCATCGACGCACGCCGCCGGGGTTCCGAATGAAATACTCGTGATGGCTGCCGCGGTGTAAGGGCCCACGCCGGGAAGTTCGCGCCATGCGGCGACGGTGCGAGGCGGCTCGGGCAAGGCGGCGATCGCTTGGGCGAGCCGGTGCAGATTTCGCGCGCGCGAATAATAACCGAGTCCTTCCCAGAGTTTGAGTACGCGGGCCTCGTCGGCTGCCGCCAAGGCACCGAAATTCGGTAGAGCGTCGAGCCAGCGCGCAAAATACGGGAGCACTGTTTTCACCTGCGTTTGTTGCAGCATGAATTCGCTCACGACCGTTTTGTAGAGCGACGGTGCCTCGCGCCACGGGAGGGAGCGGGCGTGCTTTCGGTACCAGCTGAGCAAAGCGGTTTGAAAGTCGACTCTCAGCGCGAGGAGGGCGTGGGCGGGAGTCGGCTTGGGCATGCGGCGAGATTGGCCGCAGGGAGGCGAAGGCGGCGCAAGGAAAATACCCTTGGGTGAACCCCGTTTTATTTTTTGCACTTTCGCCGGGTTTTTGCGGCTGTCTTCCGCGATGCCGAAGAAGTTCAACGACGAGCCCGAAGCGCCCAAGAAGCTCGGTTCCTACACGGTCAAGCTCAACGACGCTCAGATGGAGACGTTGCGCGCGATCTGCGTGGCGCGGGGGTGGACTCCGTTCGAGGTGGCGTACACGCGATTCGCCTTCAAGGCGGAGCACCTGAAGGTGAATGTCTCCGCTTACACCAGTGGCAAGGTGGTCATTGCCGGCAAAGGCACGGAGGATTTTGTCCGCGATGTCATCGAACCTGAGGTCACGGGCGCCGCGAAACTCGGTTATGACGAGGTGCTGCACCCGGACTGGTTCGAGGCACATGCGGGTTTGGACGAGAGCGGCAAAGGCGACTTTTTTGGGCCCGTGGTGGCGGCGACGGTGATTGCGGATCGCTCGGCGATCGAGTCCTGGATCAAGGCGGGCGTGAAGGACTCGAAGAAGATTTCGGAGCTGCAGATCATCAAGCTGGATGGGATCATTCGCGAAACGAAGGGCGTCGTGGTACGCACGACGTTTTGCGGAATGCCGCGTTACAACGAGCTGATGGCGCGTCCGCGGGCGAATTTGAACCTTTTCCTAGCCTGGATGCATGCCTCGGCGCTCACCGCCGCACTCGAGCAGAAGCGCGTGCCGTGGGGACTGCTGGATCAATTTACCGAGCAGCCGCTGGTGCAGCGGGAGCTGACCAGGAAAGGTGTAACCGCTTTTGAACTACGCATGCGCACGAAGGCGGAAGAAGATCCCGTCGTGGCCGCGGCCTCGGTCGTGGCGCGCGCGGAGTTTCAACGGCAGATGGGGCTGCTTTCGAAAAAGCTGGGGGAGCGTTTGCAGAAAGGTGCCGGCCCACTCGTGAAGGAGCAGGCCATGCGGATCATTGAGAAGTACGGTGCGCGGGCGTTGGGTGATTTCGCGAAGCTGCATTTTCGCACAGCGTACGAAGTCGTTTCGGCGGCCGGAAAACTGGAGGAGTTGCCTTTGCGGGAGCCGCGGGAAAAGATGGAGTGGTGAGGCGTTTCCCCTGCTCGGGCGCACCGGCCTGACGTGGTCGAGCGACTCACTCCTGCTCAGGCCGCCTGGCGCGTCGGGAATGGTCCCCGGACTTTTTCCTGTTCGGCTAGGTCTTCGATGTAGCGAGTGAAGTCCTCATCCTCGCCGTGCAGCAGTTCGGGTAACGCCGCGCGAAAATCGGGACGCTGCAGCCATTCGCGGATATAATCCTCCCATGACCGCCAGAGGCGGCTGGTCTGCTTGTCCATTTTTTCTTCGTAGACGAGAAGGTAAGCGCGCTCGAAGAGAGAGATGAGAATGCCGAACACCGCGAAGCGGCGCTCGGTTTGTTCAGGCGTGAGATCCTGCCGCACGCCGTCCCGCCGCAGCAACTGGAGGTCGGAGTTGTCGAGGACCAGTTTTAAGAATTCCCGGTACTCGTCGGAAAGCCGCTGATAGATTTCCTCCTCTTCGTTGCGTCGTTCTTTGCGCTGCTCGATGACAAAAATGATGATGGCAAACGGCAGGGCGACCACCGTCACAATGTAGCTGAGAATCTCCCATAGCTCGAGCATTGGCATGCTTGAGGAAGGTAATCGGGTTCGGGGAGAAACGCCAGTTACGCAGGCCGTCGTCACACGCTTGCCACGCGGGCCCTCTCCCTTTGAACATCGCCCCATGAAACGCCGCCAGTTGCGCGGCTTCGACCTGAAGCAAATCAACGGAGTGACCAGCCTGATCGGGATCGATGAGGTGGGGAGGGGCGCGTTCGCGGGTCCGGTCGTCGCCGCCGCGGTGCTGGTGACGCGAGAGTTTCTCGAGGGCCGCTGGGCGGTGGCGAAGGGCAACCGGGTGAACGATTCGAAGGTGCTCAATGCGGAGCAGCGGGAGGAGTTGTGGACGGAGTTTGAGAAGCTGGTGGCGGCCGGGCAAATCCATCTGAGTTCCGGCCTTGCGACCGTGGAGGAAATTGCGGAGCTGAATATTCTTGGCGCCACCAAGTTGGCGATGCGCCGGGCCTTGGGAGCGATCTATCCTCCGGAGGCCTTTGCGACGAAACGCGAAGAACCCGATCTGTTTTCAAGTTTTGAGGAGCGCACCTCATTTCACCCGATTGTCTCCGCGCGGGTGATTGTCGATGGCCTGGCGCTACGCGGGTTCCCTTATCCGCACACGGCGTTCGTGAATGGAGACGCGCGTTCACTGTGCATCGCGATGGCCTCGATTGTCGCGAAAGTGACCCGCGATCGCCACATGGTCGAACTCGATGGGAAGTTTCCCGGCTATGGCTTCGCCCAACACAAAGGCTATGGCACCGAGGAGCATCGCGAGGCGGTCTTGCGGGTCGGGCGATGCGTGGAACATCGGGACGCTTTTCTGCGCAAACTTCTCGCCACCCGGGTGGACCCGTCGCAGATGGATTTTTTGGCGACCGCGGATTGAGGGATGAATTGGAAAGCGCAGTTGGATCTCCAGATTGGATCTTCGCTGGTTTCAGTGGATAAACGCGAGGCAGGTACGCATCGGAATTGAACAGAAAGTAACAAAGAAAACGAAGGTGTGAGGCAGGAAGATGGGATCTTCGTTTCCTCCGTTATCGTCTGTTCATTCTTCTGTGCTCACCGGAAACAGCGAGGAACCCTGAAATCTGATCTCAGAGGTTCATTCCGGGCGGGATAGATTAGCGGAGATCAGCGGAGATTAGCGTTCCTGCCGGTCTT
>CAYVDZ010000701.1:0-3414 GCA_964450575.1 uncultured Opitutus sp. | reverse complement strand
GAATGAGTGTCGTGAAGAAATTGTAGTAAGAAGCACCATTGATCGGGGCGTTGTTCTGGCCTCCATCGTAACGGATGAGGCTCGCAACCACCGTCCCGTCGAACAATGCGGCCCGCACGCCGTAGTCGTGGCCTTTCGAGGCCGCGGGCTGGAAAATGCTGCCGTCCAGCTTCAATGCGCTTGTCGGCGGTTGAAAGGACTCCGCGTAGTTCGCGAAGACACTAATTTTTTTCGTCAGGTGGAAAACCGAGCCTACCGTCTTCGTGTCGACCGTTTGCCGGCTATCCGGCGGGGAGTAGTCGCTGCGAAACCGGTCATCCGCATACAGTGGATTGGGGAGATTGCTGATGCGGGGACGCGTCTCCGCCGGCAACGTCGCTCCGAACGGGTGGCCGCTCGCGTCGCGGAGTTGATACGTCAACCGGTTCCAATCCGCCGGGGCATCCGGCTTGAAGGAGCGCGTGAAGCCATCCCAATTCGCCGGGTTGTCGAACTGCGCGACCGCCGATTGCTGGTGTGTCCGATATTGGTCGCGGCGCACGGCCCCCAGCAAAATCAACCGGCTCTCGAAGAATTTCGCGTTCCCGGCCGCCTGGGCGTATTTGTAGTCGATGTCCAAAAGCTGGTTGTAGTTCGAGTTGATGTAGTCGCGGACCCAGCCGGCGGGCACGGTGGAGGTCGTGCCGGAGATGGGATCCGTGTAGCTCCAGTTCGCCGGCATCGGCATGGGGCGGTTCGTATCGGTGTTGAGGTAGTAGCGATACCAGACCGGCAGATCGGTCGCGGTCGGCCACGTGCGCGGATCGATGCCGGGGAGCTTGAGCACGTAACGGAAATTATTCCGGTCGTAGGATTGGGTGGACCAGCCACCGATGGTGTTGAAGGAAAACTCGGCCCAGCGCGTCTTCGCCCCCACATAGCCCATCGAAAGCCGCAGGTTCTTTTTGTCGCGATACTGCTGGTAGGGGTAGGAAAACGCCTGGACGTAGGGCTCGAGAAAATTCGGGTTCGCTTGGCCGTTGGGGAGGACCGTATTGGGATCGAGGTAGAGCCGCTGCATCGTGCGGACGATTCCGACGTCCGAAGCGGTGTCCTCGTTGCCCACGTTGCCGGCGAGTTCCGCAAAAAAGTTTTCGCCGAGTCGCTGCGTGATCGCGACGGTGATGTCGCGGTTGTTGACCTGGAAAAGATTCGCGTTCGGAAAGGTCGAGGTGGTGCGCGCAGGCACGCGGAATTTCGACTTGGCGATCGCGATATCGTAAAGATTCGCCGGCAGATTCAGTTGATCGAGGATGGGGGCATTGTAGATATTGGCCGTCGCACCGACCACCATCGCACCACCCGACGGCACGCCCACCGCAGAGTTGCCGCCAAGGGTCTTGGACCAGCCTTCGTAATTCAACAATCCGTCGCCGTTGCTCGGCGTGAAGACCGCCGTCCGGGCCACCTCGTAGGAGATGCCCTTGGCCGTTTGAAACGTGGTGAGGCGGGCATTGTAGACCGACACGCCGTCCCAGGCACTCACGTTGTCCTGAAACGTTGTGGTGATCACCGCCCGCTCCAACGTCCCCCATTCCGCGCCGGCGCGGATTTCGGTGCCGCGAAAAGGTTTCCACGTGCCGCTGATCGTGAGCCCCTTTCGCGTTTCCCCGTCCCCATCCCGCCATCCGCTGCGATCTTGATAAAGCGCGTTTAACCGCAGCGCAATCGAGCGGGTAAGAGGCTGGTTGTGGTCGAGCGTGGAGCGGTAGTTTTCCCATGAACCGTAGCTGGTGCGAAGTTCGGTGAGGCGTCGGTCCGTCCGCGCCTGCTTCGTCACGCTGTTGGACGTGCCGCCGACGCCGCTGGTGCCAAAGAGCACGGCGTTGGGTCCGCGGGCCAGATCGAGGCGCTCGATGTTATACGAATCGAAATTGTAGAACACCGGGAAAAAATCGCGCTGCGGGGCGTTGCTGGCCACTCCCCGCGACGACAGGGCGATCGAGTTACCGATCGCATATTCACCGCCGTCCTCCGGGAGCGTGCCTGCATTGGTGGACCACTTCGTCATCTCCGTGAGATCGGTCAAGCCGAGCGCATCGATGAATTCCCGCGTGAGCACCGAGTAAGCCACCGGGGTGTCTTTTAGGTCGCCCGCCAACCGGCCTCCGGCGAGTGAACTCGCGGCGACAAAGCCTACATCGCGCGACGTGTTTACCTCGAAGGGTGAGATCAACACCACCTCTCCGCTCGCGGCCTTGGCACTCCCGCCCGTCGGGATTTCCGCGGCGCGGAGCGAGAGCGAAACGGGTGCGACCAGAAGCAGGAGGCCCATCGCCGTCGCCCGCTTCGGGCGAAATGCGACGACGGACGTTGGCGCAGGAGTGGAGAACATCGCTGGAGGCAGGGTGGACGGTGAGTTCGATTTCATAGGGGTGGCGATTTGCAGTGTCGGAAGATCGTCGAGGTCAGTGCCGAAGGCCGGACACTGGTGAAGGGGCCGCCATAGATTATCCGACCGCTCCGGGCGGGTAAATGGGACGGTTCGGACAAGGGAGAGACAATCCGGACATCGCCTACCCGCCCGCTCGCTACGGACGGCAGAACGCCGCGCGTCCCGACCTGCTACCGGCGGGCGTCCGCCCCGGCGTCCAGCGCGTCGAGCGGCAGGAAACGCACCAGCGCGAGGCCCGGCAGGGCCGTCACGATGCTGAGCGCGAAGAGCCAGAAATAACCGACGTGGGCCTGGATCAGGCCGCTGAAAAATGTCGGGACGAGCCAGCCCACCGACCACAAGCCGGTGCAGATCGCCGCGAGCGAAGCGCGATATTCGCCGCGCCCCAGCACGACCATCAGCATGAACATCGTCGAGAAACCCACGCCATAACCGAACGATTCCACCGCGATGCAAAGCTGCACGGCCAGAGGCGATCCGCCATTGAGTGCGAGCCACAGGTAGGGCACGTGCGGCAGCGTCATGCACAGGGCCAGTGAAAAGGCGACGCGTCGCAGGCCCCAGCCCTTGATCAACCAACCACCCAGAATGCCACCGCCGATCGAGCAACCCATTCCCACTGTGCCTTGCATAAATGCGACATCACCCACCGCATAGCCCAGCCCGCCCTTCGCCGGCGGATCGAGCAAAAAGGGGCCGACCATCCGCACGAGGAGCCCTTCCCCGAAACGGTAAAGCAGGAAAAACGTCACGATCACGCCCACCCGCGGCAACCGTCCGAATTCTGCCAGCACGCGTCGGTGCGCACCGTGCTCGCCCGCCGCCAGCGCGGCCGGTCGGTCCGACGGCGGGCGCGGCATGATCCATCCGTGATAAAATCCCGAGGCGAGAAACAGCGCCGCGATCAGTCCGAAGAGCAAAACCCAGCCGGCGGTCGGATTCCCCTGTCGGGTGCCGTAATCGGCACACAGTTTCAATAC
>CAYVDZ010000700.1:0-3419 GCA_964450575.1 uncultured Opitutus sp. | reverse complement strand
GGTTGAGGAACTCGGGCGTCGCGTTGAAAACGGTGCCGCCGAAGAAATTCGTGATGTCCCGGCGGAACCCACCCACCGAAATCTGACCCACGCCGGCGAAGTAATATTCGAGCCGCGCGTTGGTCGTATCCGCGCTCCACGCCTTGATGCCGGCGTTGTTGACGACGATGCGGTTGGCGGGGTTCGTCGCATCACTGTCGGGATCGGGAAGCGTGAGACCGCCGGCGTATTGGTTGAGGTTAGGCCGGCCGACGGACGAGTAGCGCGCGGCGCGGACGATGACATTCTAGCGGACGTTGAAGGCCGCGTTGAGACTGGGGAAGAGTCGGAGATATTCTTTTTCGACGCGGGTGCCGCGTTGCAGAAACGTGAGCTGGGAAACCGCGAGGGTGTTCGAGGTCGGGTAAATCAAGGCCGGGGTGCGGCGGTTCGAGTCGGCGGGAGTCGGGCTGGCGACGGTGATGACGTTGCCGCTGGCATCGCGCTGGTAGTTGCGGGTGACGTCGGTAAGCGGGCCCTCGGCCTCGACGTTGGTCTGCTCGGCGCGCAATCCGCCGACGAGTTTGAGCCGGCGATCGAACAACGCGACGTCGCCGCGCAGGTACGCGGACGTGACGGCTTCCTCAATGTGTTTGGAGTTGGTGACTCCGGCCCGGTAGCGGGTATTTTCGTCGAAGGTGAGATGGGTGGGATTGGCTCGATAATAATCGAGGAGCCGGCTGGTACCCACCCATTGGATACGGGGGAAACCATAGGTGTGGTCGTGCTCGGACAGCTCGGGCGCCCAGAACGGCGCCGCCTGGTCATCACTGCCGATGGGAGTCGTGCTGGCTCTTCCATCCTTCCCGACGAAACTGTAGGTGGTGTTATTTTCGGCGCGGAGATCGCGCACGCCCTGGCGGCGGTCGAGACCGGCTTTAAGCGTGACCGGCACCCGCCACATGAAATCCCGCTGCACGTTGGCAAAGGCGGTGCGCTGCTGGTCGTTGTTGATCGGTTGTCCGCTGCCTGCCCCGGTCACGGCGTAATTGTCGAGGCTGTAGGGATCGACGGCCGCGCCGGTCGTGCCGTTGGTCACGGTGATGCGGTTGGGGCGAAGGTAGAAGATTTCGTCGAAAGAAACCGTCACGCCGGTGCGCCGGGCGCTGGTTTGCTGGAAATAGCCGCGCTCGAGGTCGCCGCCAGTGTAACGGGCGCGGGAAAAACCGACGCCCGCCTCGCTTTTCCAAACGGGCCCGTCGTGCCTCCAGCGGAGGGTGGGCATGTAGGTCTGGTTCTTGCGGTAGCCGCCGGCGTTGCTCATCACGAGATCGCCCAAGGCCGTCCTGCCGCGCGTCGAGAGCGGAGTGAAGTTTCCGGGTAGCACTCCGCCGACATTAAAGGTGAGCGTCTGACTGAGGAAATCTTCCTCGAACCGCGAAGCCTGCACTGAGAGTGAAAGCGTGTCGTAGCGCGTGATCTTGAAATCGAGCGTCGCGGAGAGGGAGTGGCGGGTGGTTTCCTTGCCTCCGCCGCGCACGGCGAACGTGGACAGGTAGGGTTGGTCCGGGGTGGTGTGGGGAAAGGTGGTGCCGTTGGTGGCCGTGCCGCCGCCGCGCCATGTATTGGTGACCTGATCCTGTCCGGCAAATTGGCGGGTGCGGCCGGCGGACAAGGTGAAGCCAAAGCGTTTGTTTACCGGCACCACCCAGGAAAAATCGAAGCCCGGGTAAACCTTGCTCCGACGATCTTCGCGCGGGACCGGAGTGGCATGAAGCTCTTTACGGTGATCGCGCATCATCACATAGACACTGCCGTTGAAGACGGGTCGGGAGCGTTCAAACGCGCTGCGGGGAATCATGTTCACCGAACCGGCGAGTGCCGCCCCGGAGGTGTCCGGGGTCGGCGAGAAGGAAACCTCCACGCGCGAGATGCCGTTGATGGAGACCATGTCCACGGCAGACGCACGGGAGATGCCACTGATCGCGGTGGCCAGGCTGAAGCCATCGAGCGTCACGGGGACGTTGTCGGCCGGTGCGCCGTTGATGGAAATCTCGCGGGCGTTGCCTCCGGCGTAGTCCATGGTGACGCCGGGAAGAAATTTCAGAAACTCACCGACGTGCCCCTCGGCCACCGTGCCGAACTCATCGGTGGCGACGACCGTTTTGAGGTTGGAGGCGAAGCGCTGCTCGTTGATGGCGAGGGCCGAGGCTTCCATTTCCTTGGTCGAGGCCACGACGAATTGGCCGAGTCGGACGACATTCGTGCCGGCTGCGGCCATGGTCACGTCATGCAGCGTGGTTTGCGCGGCGGTGATGGTGACCGCAGTCGTTTGCGGTGCCATGCCGGTGTAGAACAGTTTCAGCTGCACGGTGCCCGCGGGGACACCATCGAGGCGATAGGCGCCGCTGGCGTCGGTGAATGCTTCGAGTGACGTGCCCTCAACGGTCACGCGGACACGCTCCAGTGAAACATCGCCACCGGCGTCCATTACGCGGCCCACGATCGATCCAGTGGAGCTGGGAGCGGTCTGGGCCGGACACACTGTGCCGAGCGCCGAGCAGGCGAGAAGGAGAGAAAGAAGGCGGGGAAGGAATGAGCGGAGGTGGGGCATAGGGGAAAGCAGGGAGGGTTGATCAACGCCAGTGGATGCGGGCTTGTTGGGTGGTGAGGTCGACGAAAACGGACGCGTGGGCGAACTCGCGCGTGGCGGTGAGGCCGCGCCACGTAGCATCGCCTTGGGGCGGGCCGAGCGGGCGCTCAAACTCGGGGTAGGCGTCGAGCATGCCGTGCTCTTCGCGGTAGCCCCACGAGTAGCAGAAGTGGGAGCCGGGTTGCGCGGCCACGAGGAAGCAGGCGAGGGGAAACGTGATTCGCTCGCGCGCCAGCTGGAGCAGCTCGGCGTGTGGGCGCTTCATCATCGCGGTGTCGGTCCAGTTGAACCCCGGCCAGCCTTTCAGGACCACGAATTTCCCTTTCGCCGCAGCGAGGGCGATGGAATCGAGGTCGGCTTTGATGTCGGTCGGCGAGTTGGTTTTGAACGCGCCAAAGTGTTCGATCATCAATCCGTCAATGCCTTCCCAGTCGAGAAGCTCACGAAAGTCCGTCGTGCGCAGCCCATTCACGAGCACGAGGCGATGAGCGCCCAATTTGCGCTTCGTCAAGGCCAGCATCTCACGCAGACCTTGCACGACAGCGCGCGCCTTGGCCTCGCCGACCTGCTGCGCCAAACCCGGCGAGAGCGCCTGGGGAAGGGCATCGGCAAATACGCCGTCGAGCGGCGCATCGCGATGGGCGGCGGCAACGACTTCGGACCACCATTCGCGAAACGCAGCATTGGACGGATCGGGTCGCGGCGTGCCGGAAGGATGGGTGATGATTTCATCCGTGGGCGAGCGCAGCGTCCACTCGGGCCGATACGTTTTGAAGGCGTCGTATCC
>CAYVDZ010000699.1:0-3422 GCA_964450575.1 uncultured Opitutus sp. | reverse complement strand
CTGCGGTAGTTGCCCCGGTTAACGACGTGATAACACGCGCCCGCAAATTCGACTCGCACTTTTCGTGGCATCCCGTGCGAGCGTTTCGCAATGAATATTCGATGCAACTACGTGGGTCCCCCAAATCGCAGTAGACGCTCCGGTCCGCTATCACGATTCACGACATGACCCCGTCCGGACCCGCGCGAATTTCGCTGTGTGGTGTGAAGAAGAACGTCGCAGTTGCGCCATTCAGTCAGGCAACGCGCTTAATCAAACGGATGCCAAAATGCCATGGAGGAAGAAGAAACGGTGTGCTGGTAACCGACAAATTGCCTGCTTCGGCGGCCCATTCTTGAATTTGTTCCGGACGCGGGCGGATGTCTGCGCTCGGTCCACGCGGCGTGGCGATGTCGCTGCGCCAATGGATCACCGCGACTGTTCCTCCAGGCCGAACCACTCGCAAGGCTTCATGCAACATTTTGACCGGCGCTTCGCCGTGCAGGATGTTGAACAACAGGCAGGCGCCACAGGAGTCGTTCGGGAGCCCGAAGCCGGTAGCAAAAACATCGCGAAGATCGATTCGCACATTGGACAGCGAACTCTCGGAGGCTCGCTTGCGGGTTGTCTCGGTCATGACGTGGTCGATATCGAAAGCATGCACGGTCGCCCCGGTGCGCCGCGCCAACGGAATCGTGAAGGTTCCATAGCCACACCCCAACTCGGCGACTTCACCCGTGGACGGGCCAATGCCGAATGCGTCGAGAACGCCTTCCACGTCGAGAAGGGTTTCCCAGTAGTGTTGTGCGGGCATGCCGCTTTCCCGGTACTTCATGGTTCAGAAGGTGAGGATCTTGTCGGAATCGCGGATCAATTCGTACATGTCTTTCAGCGTAGAAAGCGGGCAGATTTCAGAACCCTTCGATTCGCGGATTTTCAAGCAGGTGCCGCATGCGAGGAACTGGCCGCCAGCATCGAGCACAGCCTGAGCCTGTTCACGCACGTTGAATCGAGGATCGTTGATCTGATCGAGTTCAACGCCCTTTCCCATCAGGAAGATCTTCGCCGCGTCGCCTTGCTTGAGGCTGTAGTTCGCGAGACGAAGTGCGTAGAAGACGGTTTCGGGCTCAGTTTGCGAAAGGATAATGCCAAGTTTCATGATAGGGAGTGGGGCTGGTTAGGTTTGGTTTCCGATACGTTATTTTTCGGTCAAGCGGGGCCGGTTTGTCGGGGGTTTTGCGAAGCCTTGGGATTGGTGCTGTCGTCGCCCTGACGTTTGGTGCTGTGCATCCATGCGCAAATCGCGGTGCGCACGACTTCCAACGCGTCGCGTGCGCCGTTGTCGTGGCCTTTCTCGAAATCACCATCCCGTGAAGCCATCTGATTTGTGACGTGGGCAAAACATACGACCGCCTTGCCGCGCGCTTCGGCGAACGCGTAAAGAGCAGCCGCTTCCATCTCGACGGCGACTGCGCCGCGGTCCTTGAAATAAGCGATGGCCGATTCGGTCTCGCGGAAGGGCGCGTCAGTCGTCCAAACGCTGCCGGCGAACACGCGACTCCCGGGAACGCTGAAGGCCTGCCGCATCTCAGGGGCGAGCGTTGGCGATAGCGCGACGACATCGCCTCGCACAAGATAGTGATCGCTGGTGCCTTCATCCCGCCATGCGGACTCGATCAGTATAAAGAAGGGAGGAGGGCCAAACGCGTTCGAAAGCTGGCCAGCCGAGGTGATACTGATCAGCAATTCGCAGCCAGCGGCGAACATCTCCTCAGCGACGAGAACCGCGAATGATGCGCCCACGGCGCAGGGCACGAGACCGACTTCGACGCCATCGAGCGGAAAGCACAACATCTCCGTGTGGTAGCATGGCCAACCGGTGTGCGTTGCGGCATTGCCGGAAGCCCGGAGCGAGCGGGCGATGTCGCCGTCTGGATCAAGCAGACAAACGGACGGCACTCGATCCGCCGTGAGGCGTTTCTGTCTTCGCGCCTCGCGCAACAACGCATCCGGCGTGAAGACGGATATTTCCTTGAAGGACGACGCTGTACGAAACGGAATCATGCGGCCCCCGACTGCACGGCCAGACCCTGCGCTCTCCACTCCGGCAAACCGAACTCAAGTCGCTTGGCCTTGAAGCCGTGTTTGGCGAGCAGTTCCACGGCGGCATCGGATTGCACGCAGTAGGGACCGCGGCAATACGCGACGATTTCCTTACGGCGGGGAAGTGTGGCGAGGTGCTTCGCCAGCTCCTTGACCGGAACCGAGATCGCACCAGGAATGTGGCCAGCGGCAAATTCCTCCTTGGGCCGCACGTCGATGAGGATAGCGGCCCCCGATTTCAGGCGCTTCCTCAAATCGTCCGCCGTGACAGCCTCCAATCCTTCGCGTCCCTTTAGAAAGTCGGCAAGCGCCTCGCGCACTCCGAGCACACGCGTTTCGCCAAAGCCGCGAATCGATTCCCAGATGCGATAGACCTCATCGCCCGCCAGCCGATAGAACGCGTAAAGTCCTTCCCGTCGAACCTCGACCATCTGCGCATGCTTCAAAACCTGGAGGTGCTGGGAAACGTTGGCGACCGACATGCCGGATTCGGCCGCGAGTTGCTCCACGGTCCTTTCTGCTTGGAACAACAGGTCGAGCAGTTCGATGCGTGCGCCACTTGCCAGTGCCTGCCCGACTCGGGCGAACTCGTCGAAGACTTGTCGTTTAGTCATAGCGAAAGCAATCAAGCGAATACTTGAGTAGTCAAGCCACTGCTCTTGCTCGTAATCGAAACTTGTCGGTAACTGCTGGGCGTTGTGCCGCCTACCGATTTCACGGTAGTCGCCCTACACCATTCTCGGAGGGTCCGCTCCGTTGAGCGTCGCAACGCGGGAACGCGGAATGGGAATCGTGAAAAGCACTCCCATGAATCTCGAACTCAGCTCCGAAGCTGTACCAACTCCCGCGCCCGGCGTCTGTCGCGCCGGACGCTTTCAAGTGATTGTTGAATACGCCGCAGGCGTCTGCATTTCTGCTGCCATCGCTGAATCACCAGAAGAAGCCGTGGAGGCTTTCATGGTTCAAACGCCGGGGTGCGACGAAGGGGAGATCGCCCTCTTTGATCGCCGTGAGCAGCGCGTTGTCGCGTCGGTGAAATGGAAGATGAGCGGAACGGAAATCGGCCTGCGCGTCCCGCATCGCCAAAACGTTTTCCACGACTGGCACCTCGGATTGATCGCCTTGGAGGTGCGGAATCGCCGCGCCGTGGATGCCGAAGTCAAACTGAGCGCCTAACTCCATCAGAACCATGAACGATACCAGTCGCACGCTCCTCCAAACTATTCTCGTCACGGATTCCTCTCTGACCGTGACAGAACGGAGCGCGGCAAAACTTCTTTTCGAAGGAAAGAGCGAGAGCCGCGCTACCGTCGCCGTTGGGGTGGATGAAAGGCTTCTGG
>CAYVDZ010000698.1:3042-3430 GCA_964450575.1 uncultured Opitutus sp. | reverse complement strand
GCAGCAGCGCCGGCGTGATCGTCGAGGCGCGGAGGAACTGAGCGAGATTTTTCGCCGGCGGCCCAGATGGTTGGTTGAAGCCGGATATTTCAGCCCGGCTTCAACTTCGCCGCCAAGTACCGCCCAGGTGCCGGGGCGATGATGTCGGTAACCTACCCTCACGGGGTCACGCCAGGAATCCGGTTAGCGGTGATACCTCTTGAATCGGTAGCGCGGTGGGATTGGTTCGCCGCGGCGGGCAGACGAATTAGTGAGAGGCGCCGACGCGGCGCTAAGCATGTCGCGTCGGCTTTGCGTCGAATAGCGTGGGCTCGCTGTTGCATCGGTTCCATCAGAGCGGTGGCACCGAGCGGCCGGAGTTCAAACGCGTCTTTTCCGGATTCCTGGC
>CAYVDZ010000698.1:0-3032 GCA_964450575.1 uncultured Opitutus sp. | reverse complement strand
CATGTCAACTTCAAGTGAACGGCCGGACCGCGCGCGGAGAATCAACCGCTATTCCGCCAGGCCGACGACAAACGCGAGGGTGCGGTTGAGGCGCAGGAGCGTTTCGTCATCGATTCGGCCGATCACGGAACCCATGCGGGCACGTGGCACGGTGAGAATCTTGTCGACCATGATCTGCGAGTGCTGGAGGAGTCCGTTGCCCGGCCCGGGCTCCAAGAGAATGCGAAACGTCGGAACGTCCTCCGGATGGCTGCTGATCAGGCAGAGCACCACGCTGGCCAGATTTCCCGCGGTGAGCAGATCTGTCTGCACTACGACTGCTGGTCTCGGTTTTCCGTAATCGCCGGGAGCGACCACGGTGACGATATCACCGCGTCGCATTAACCGGAAGGATCCTCCGTCACTGCGGCGATGAAATCAAGCGTGTCCGCCTCGTGCGCCGCATCCAGCCGCCGGATTTGCCGGCGGATTTCCGCCCGGAATCCGGGGGCGTGAATGTCTGGCACCCAGATTTGCACGGGACGAAGGCCTTGGGCGCGCAATCGATTGCGATACGCCTGCATCTTATTTTGGACGGACTTCTTTTTCAGAGGCATAAGATTCCTAAACTCAAAGTAACATGTTACCGACCCGCGAAGTGTCAACAATCGGTTGCAACGGAACGTCGCGGAACGACGAGGCGCTTTTTTCTGCCGGATTACGTTCCCGTCATGCTATTCACAGCCGTGACAATTTGCAGCGGCAACTCCTCAACGTTGTCGTGGAGCCAGTCGCTTCATGTGGCGGAGGACCGGGCAATGCGAGGGGATCAGCCAATGGAGTCAGGCCGTTGTTGGTTGATTTTAGCAGCTGCCGCGTGCTGCAGGTTTCTCGAAAAGGAGAGGTGGCCTTAAAATTGATAATATATTAAATCGGAGCGCTTTATAATTTGAGCAATCGCGGCAACGACCGGCGGGATATCTTCAATAACGTCGGCACCGTGGAGGCTTTCTTGAACGCCCTCAAACCTCCGGCCTGCCCCCATTTCGTGGGATACATGTGTACTTATCGGCGGGTCGTTTTGAAACCACGCTGGCTTCCACGGAACACCACCGGTATTCTGCGGTCGTGGCCTCATGGGCGCGGCGTCTTCCTGCCGGGTTCACCTTCAGCCCGTATATGAAAACTACCGCGTGGAGACTTGCACTGATCTTGGGAGCGCTGGTCGGCACCGCCGTCGCCCAGGAGGCGCGCCTCCGACCGGCAGAAGAGATCAATTACCCGACGTTTACCGACGGCAACAGTCCGTCCTTCTGGCTCAATGACCGCATGCAGCTCTTTACCTCCTACGGGGTGGCGCAGCATATCAGCATATATGACGTCGAGTACCACGCTTGGGAGTCGGAATGGGTAGACAGTCCCAGTCTTCGCGCGAAGGACATTTGGATTGAGTCCGCGTGGGCGGATATAGAGGGGACCGTGCTCGGCTGGTATCACCAGGAACCTCGCGGTCTTCATGCTGACCCGAATCTTACCGCGCCGAAAATTGGCGCGTTGGTATCATATGACGGAGGCTACACCGTGTTTGATCTGGGCATCGTACTCGAATCCGGGGATGTCCTCAATCCGCGCGCGAAGAACGGATATTTCTCGGGGGGGCATGGCGATTTCTCGGTCGTCCTGGATCGGGAGCGCCGTTACTTCTACTTCTTCTTCACTAACTACGGCGGCCCGTTGGAGAGCCAGGGAGTTGCCATGGCCCGCCTGGCTTTTGCCGACCGGTACAAGCCTGCCGGCAGAGTGCAGAAATTTTATCAGGGTGAATGGCGGGAGCCGGGGATCAGGGGTCGCGTTACGCCGCTCTTTCCAGCCCAGCGGGAATGGCATCACCTCGATCCCGACTCGTTTTGGGGCGCAGCGGTGCACTGGAACACCCACCTCAATCGCTTCGTGATGCTGCTCAATCATGCTGCGGGTGAGCCGGGATGGACGCAGGAAGGGATTTATATAAGCTTTGCGGCCGATCCGGCCGATCCGGAGAGCTGGAGCGATCCCGTGCGACTGATGGATCCGGTCGAAGTTGATGGACACCAGTCGCAATATTATCCTCAGGTCGTGGGGATCGAGCCGGAAGGCACCGATACCCTGGCCGGAAAAACAGCCCGCTTTTTCCTCAATGGAACCTCACAGTGGGAGATCTCTTTCTTTTCAGAAACCGAAGTTCGCGAGGGCATGGAGCCGGATCAGACTGGAGACGAACGCCCGATCGCGCCGGGAGACGCCGTCATGAGCGGAAACACCATCGACGAAGGCACCAAAACTGACATCGGCGGCCCGATCGAAACTGGCGGGAAGACCAACGATGAGACGCCGTTCTTTCAGCGCAGAAGGGGTAAATATCTGAGAGGCGCCGGAACTGCCGGGGGCGTTAGGTAAATAGCTGCGGGATGGCTTGGGAAGGTTGCCTGGCTTTAGCGCTATATCGGGGTTTCGCCAGGACTGTCGTAGTCCCACGGTGATCCACCTGGCGTGGGCACGGACGTTACGTTGGCGGCGCGCCGGGCTGTGGGTGTTCCGTAGTGGTCGCGGATCAGAGTTCCACGACGACCGTTACGCCAACTGCGACCAAGGTGACGAGTGCGACCGCATCCCAGTTCGCGAGGCGGAAGCAGCCGTGCGATTCGGTGCGTCCGACTTTTTCTGGCTCGGGTGTGCCGTGGATGCCGTAGCCCGGCAGATCGAGTCCGATCCAGGCGAGGCCCACGGGATTATTGGGTCCAGGCGGCATGATGAGTTTACGCGTGAACGACTCTTTCGCTTCCGGCGATTCGGGGTACATCTGCGGATCAAACGTATAGTTGGGGTCCGGGATCACCACGGTGATGCGCAGTTCACCGCGCGGCCGCTTCTCTACCTTCCGCGCAATACTCACCGGGAAGTGCGCCAGAATCCGGCCATCCGCGTCGGCTGCCTCCAGCGTGCGCGCTTCCAGCAACAAAGCGTCGAGGTCGAGCGGTCGCGTGGCCGGCGTCCGCAAGGCGACGACCACTTCG
>CAYVDZ010000697.1:0-3437 GCA_964450575.1 uncultured Opitutus sp. | reverse complement strand
TGCCTGGACCCGGACACGCGTTCGTCATCGCAAATTTCTCTGGTGCAGACAAGAACAGCAAGCGAGTCGGGCTTTACTTCCGTCCGTCCGACCAGGAATGGCAGCTGTTGATCCCGGGCTCAGCGGTCGCAAAGTACCGTGATGCCCTCACAGAAAAGTCCGCGCCGGCCATGTCAAAGTAAGTCGGTCTAATCGCCGCGGGTCGGACCACCATGGTTCTATAAAGCAAACGTTTAATCGGGACGGCTCAATTCCACGCGGCTCGCCGCGAGGATGGATGCCGCCCGCTGTGATTGGGGCGAAGCCCCTTTCTGTGATACCTCGGGGCTTGCCCCGGGGAGGCATTCGCTATGAATTCGATTATATTCAACCCTATATTGCGTTCAATTCTATTGGTCCTTGTCCCCGTCTGTCCTGCAAATTCAAGTAGAGCGGCGATACCGGAGTTCAGTGGGTACATGGACCTTGGAAAGAAATCTTTATTTGTATTCACGGATATCGAGTCCCGATCGACCTCTGGTTGGATTGCCTTGGGACAGGCATTTCTCGACCACGAGGTCCCTGAATTTGACTCCGCCACCGAAGTCGTGATGCTCGAACATCAGGCGGGGGCAGCCTGTTGCAAGTTGCAGATTCCATCGCTGGTGGGCCGACTCACGCCCGCTTCATCTGCGCGGTGAACAGCATGCCTTCATTCGCGCCGCCGTTTGCTGGCTGGAGAGGCGTTGGCGCAACGTGCAACAGACCTTCCACGTGAAGTTAGAGCGTCGCTGCCAGTGCGGGATCCACGCCGATGGTGCCGGCGAGCGTGGCGACGTAGGACGGTTCGCGGGCGTTGGCCGCCGCGGCATGGGCGGCATCCAACCGTTTGCGAATCCCGAGCTGGGAAGCAACGTCTGCATAGTTCTCGCGGCGGAGGAGCCGCTCCAGATAAGCCGTGCGCGCCTCCCATTGCGCGATATCGTGCTTTTGTTGAGCGTTCAGGCGTGCCCGGTACCAATCGCTTCCCAATAGGTTTTCGCGGGAAAAGAGCGCGCGGAATTCCGGGTCGGAGGGGGGGACGCCGTTCCAGTTGCCATCCCGCATCATGTGCAGCAGTGCCGCCAAGGGAGGGACGGCATGCTCGATCGAGCCGTCGGCGAAATAACTCTGGGCGGCGGTCCGCATGGCGAGGACGATGTTGTCCATGCCCTCGACAAAAACGGCCATGTCCTGCAACTCGGGCCGCAGTTGTTCTTCGTTGAACACGGTGCTCGGATTGCTGAGCACGCGCCCGCAAAACGTCTGCACGAAACGGGAGGTAACGCGCCAGCCGAGTCGGCTCGCGAGGACCGGTTTACCCTCGTGTTGCCAGTCCTGGCAACGTTCCAAATATCCGTGCTCAATCAGATAACGCGGCCGGCGCTCCTCGGGCGACATGCGGGCCCAGATTTCGGGGACGAGCAGACTGATATCGTGGTCCACGCGGTACTTCGGCCCGAGCCAGCCGGCGGCGGACGAGAACACCGCGAGGTCAGTGAGGATAAAGGAAACCAGCGCCGCGTTGAGATCATGAATCGGCGGGAGGGCGTTGAACGGACCCTTGGTCAGTGCGCCTTCCGAGCCCGCGCCTGTCGTCGACGGCGACTTGCCCGTGAGGCTGGCAATGAAGTCCATGAAGGCTTCGGGTAGTTCCTGGTAATGCACCGGACCGAAGACGCACATCGGCTTGATGCCCGGTTCGGGGGCGTTGAGCCGGCGGCCCGCGAGAACTGCGGCCACGGGAAACAGCGCCGCGGCACCCGCTGGCAGGCGCCGGTAGAGTTGGGCGCCCACTTGAGCGAGATAAGACGTGCGCGGATCCACCAGATCAGGGCGGCGCTGCAGGTATCGAGGATTCTTGGACGGCTTGCCGTCGACGATCCGGGGATGGGCGGGCGAAGCGAGATAGTCCGGGTGTTCGGCCGCGACGAACTCCTGGAAGATCGTGCGCACCGGTTCGGTAAACGCATCGAAGCCGATCGCGTCCTCCACGATCAGGCGGGCAGCCTCACGGTTGAGGGGTTCGTAGTTGGAGAAGAAGTTCCCCGGACCCGAGAAGTCGCGTTCCGTGTGTTTGTCGTAACCGCGCAGGATCGCGTCATCCGGGCGCTGGAAAAGAGCGGATTCGCAGTTTTGCACAAACTTGAGTGAGCCTGCGTCAGCGGCCCATGCCGGCAGGCCAGCGAGCCCGCGTGCGGGCACAATCACGGAGGCCGTAATGTCATCCTCCGCCTGAATTTTGACGGCGGGGAAGAAGTCCTTGCGCAAACTGAAGGTGCGCCAGCCACCATCGGGCGTGAAGCCAACCCGCAGGTAATGGGTGAGCACCTTCTGGCGGTGGTATTTCACCTCGTTGCCCGGGCGGCCATTGATTGTATCGACCGTGAAATGCTTGCGCCAGTCGTCGCCCCACTCGGGCTTGTAGTAGCGCTTGATGAGAAGAACGATGTCGTGGATGTACCGCGAAATCGACCCGAGCCAGGTGTTGAACTCGTCAGTATAATCGGGACTCGGACTGAGGAGCTTCACGACGGAACCGAGCGAACGTTCCGGACTGAGCAGTGGCCGGCCTTTCGCTTTATTGCGCGAGCTGTCGCGGAAGCGCTGGCCGTATTCCTTTCGGAGAATGCCATCGACGAGGTTGAAGTCCTTTGCGAGATCGCTGACGAAGTTTGGTCCGACGAACGTCGCGTCCGCGATCGATTTGCTGATCTCGGATTTGCCGCCTCCGGAGACGGTGCACGGCTTGTGACAGAGAATGCCCTCGGCCGTGGTGCCGCGGAGGCGCCAGCGGCGTCCTTCATCCGGCTTGCACATCTCGACCTTATAGCCGGACGGCAGGACGTACGTGTGCTGCGGGAGCAGCTTGATCGAATGCTTGACCTCGTTCGTGTCGATCCAGGTGATCGACTGCGCCCGGAGATCGAAGAAGGATTCCTCGGGCACGTAGCAGATGTCTGGATACCGGCGATCGCGGGCCCAACCGCCGGGTTGGACGTCGATCCGGTCTCCGAGCTGCGCCACGAGTTCCTCGAGGGTGTGGTCGACGATCGCGAGGTGTTTGCTGAGCTGGAAGTCTTCGCCGAGATCGTAGCTGGGGAAGACGATGGCGCCGCCGGCGTGCTCCTCTTCGCATTGCCCGAGGAGGTTGGCGGCGAAACTGATCTGCGCCTTTACGTCCTTCTTGCAGTAGCCGAAATAATTGTCGGCGATCAGGGTGACAATGACGCCGCTGGTATCGCGGGCGGTGAGCTTGAACGCGACGCCGTCGTTGTAACGCTCCCCGGGCTGTTTCCAGCCCATGCCATCGCGGCGCTGCAACTCGGTCGCGTCCTCCCAGCGGGGCAAACCAAGCTCGCGTTTGGTGAGCTGGGTGAGGTGCGTGGCGAGAATGACGCAGCCGGTGTGGCCGGTCC
>CAYVDZ010000696.1:0-3441 GCA_964450575.1 uncultured Opitutus sp. | reverse complement strand
GTCCGTTAGCGTCCGGCAGCGGCAGCAGGGGCCAGCCAAGGAGAGGGGAGGTGCTCATTTTTTACGGGGAAACGGGATGCAGATCTTCACGTAAGGGAGCCAAAAAAAGATGATGTTCAGCAGGCTCAGGAAAATGTTCAGGACGATGAACGCGCAGATGCTGATGATCGGAACGTTGAACCCGCAGATCCAATCGAGGCTGAACGAGGATCCCTGGCCGGCCTTGCCTTCGAGGAATTTTTTCGGGTCCTGGTTCAGCACATTCGCCAGCTTCGCGCGCACGGAGAACGCGACATTGGGCCGGGCGTTTTTGAAGAACTCCGGCGTGAGGTCGGGCAGCGCAATCGGCACCGGCCCGCCCGGCCCGGACTCGTACCAGGGCGCGATCGAGAACTCGTCACTATACGGACTCCACACGATTTTTGGCGGACACGCGCCGCCTTGTTTAACCCGGACGAAGGCGCGCAAAACATAACGCGCGGTCGGATCGTCATAGCGCCCGCCGCCGCTTTCCGTACTGAAGAGCGAGAGTTCGGTTTCCCGACTGATCTGCTGGAGCAGCGTGAACACGTCCGACCCCACGGAGGAGCTGACCGCCGGCCAGGTTTTGGGACGCGGGAGCGTGAGGCTTGGCTTGGGCAGATCGAAAAAGAGCCTCGCCGCATCCCGCAGGTAGTTGCCAGCGGGACGCGTGGAGCCGTCGACCAGCGTGAGCGTGAGCGCGTTGAGTTTCGCGATCAGCCGGTCGGTCGTATCCACGTTTACCGGACGGAGCAGGCTGAATTCCTGGGCGAGCTGGCGTACAAGGAGAACGAAGCGGCTGGCCCCGGGGTTGACGCTGCTGTCGGGAAGCGTGACCGGAGTGTTGGCCAGATCCGCGCGATCGAGCAACGCGGCCTTCTCGGTTGCGCTGTTACCCGGCCAGAGGGAGACGGCATTATCCGAGGCACGCAGCAGCAGGGAAAGGTGAGCGGCCCATTCATGGGGAGCCGGTGCGGCGCCGCGCGGCATGGCCCCGGCGCGCGAGGAGCTGGTGACCGGCATCACGCCGTAGAGGAGCGTGCGGGTGGTGGCGCTGGCGGTGTCGGGTGGTGCGACGAAGATCGAGGTGGCTTCCTCGGTGGTCAGATCGCCGGGGCCAAACTGCTGGAGGTCAAAGGCCGGATTGGCGGTGAGGCGCGGCTGGGGCCGGCGCGCCGGATCGGGATCGCGGAGGTGATCGGGATGATCGAGATCGGCGAGGGTGACCCAACCGGAAACCTTGTGCCGGGTGGCGACCCACGCTTCGTAGCGCTTGCTGCCGTCGGGCATGAGGCGCACGCGGCGGATGACCTGGCCCGCGGAGTCGATCTTGCGCGGGTCGAGGCGCGGTTGGCCGAACGTGTCGCAATGGGCCTCCAGCAGCGAGAGATTGAAGACGCGATGGATGGGCTGATAAAGGCGCAGGGCGCCGTTGGTGACGGCCTTGGGCCGGTGGGCGGGAATGAGGGCGGCAGGGTTTTCGCCGGTGAGTTCATGAAGGAGGGCCGGGATGAAATCCTCGTCGCGCCGCTCGAGGATCGAGGGGGCGCCATCGTTGCGCAGCGTCCACGCGCCCACGAGGCGCACCTCGTGGTCATCGTCGAAGCGAATGGGGTTCACCTTTACCATATGTTTCCTGCGCCCGGGGTGTAACTGGGAGAAACGACGGCGTTGGTGATGAGGGTATCGCACTTCACGACGCCGGAAAAGTTCGACATGCCCGCGTCGACGCTGACCATGCCGGCCGAGACCTGTACCTGACTCGCGGATACACTCACTTTTCCGGAGGCCTGGATAGTGACGCCCTGTGCATCCATCGTGATGCTGTTTCCTGAAGTATCCTCGAACTTGATACTTCCGGTGCCTTCGTCGGTGAACGTGCCTTTGACGCCGCTGGGCGTTTCCAGGACGATCTTGGCGGTACCCTCGGATTCCTCGATGATGGCGAGGCGGGTGCCCGCCTTTCCGGTGATCGTCCAGCGGTCGACGCGGTTCCCGCTGAACGTTTCGGGCGGACGGGCGTTACCGTTCCAGAGGCCGCCAATCACAATGGGAAAACGCGAGTCGCCGGCCACGAAATTGACCAGGACTTCGTCACCGACATCGGGGATGAACAGCGCGCCGCGATCTGCTCCAGCAAAGGGCACGGCGACGCGGGCCCAGATCTCGGCCTGGCCTTCGCCATCGACGGTGAGCAGGCGAACCTTGACGCGCGCGAGGTTCTGCGGGTCCTGGACGTCCACCACCGTCGCGAGATGACAGGCGTGGGTCGGGTTGAGATGAGTGTCGATGGGAGGCATGGTTCAGCCTTCGCCGAGAAAGGCGCACTGGCCCTCGAATTCCGTCCGATAGCCCTCGGTGAGATCGTAGCAGTGGCGCACCGCGGTGATGTAATACGTGTTGGAGAACCAGGCCCCGAGTCGATTCACCTGCACATGAGTGCCGACGCGCAGTGCCGGAGTTCCTGTGGTGACACCTTGGATACGCAGAAAACGGCGGCCGCGGCGATTGCGCACGGTGGTCGCGATCGCGTCGGCTTCCTGCTGGTTGAAGCTGAGCACGTGGCAGGTGTGGTGGGTGCGCTCACCGAACGTCTCTTCCATGGCGCTGCCTCCGCGTTTACCCGCACCGGGGCCAAGTGCGTTGTCCTGGCCGTTGGCCTCGAGCGCCTCTCCCGCCGCCACATCCCATCCTTTGACGGTCGCGTCGGTGATCTGATGGGCCAGGTCGGAAAGGACGCGGGCACTCTTCAGCTCTTGTCCCAGCGTGAGTTCGAGCTCGCCGCGGCGAACGTCGCGCCGGGGTGAAATCTGCAGCGCTGTACCCACAATCTGAATATCCGCATCGATGCGGGCGAGCAGACGGCGGAGGAAGCCGAGATCAGTTTCATTGAGCTGCACCTGCGGGCCGAAAATGTCACTCAAGCCATCGATCTCCGGAGTGAGCCCGTGATCGTTGGCGATCGTCCGGGCGATGTCGGCCAGCGATTGATCTTCGAACGTGCGGGAGCGGCGTTTTAACCGGAGGAGTTGCAACGCGTCTTCTGCGAACACGATCAATTCGGGTGGCGCGGCCTCGTTGAACACGCCCTCCAAACCGGAAATGCGGCCTTTGAAAATCTCCACCGGCGCGGCGGAATCGCCCGCTCCGACCACGAGTTCCTTGCCCAAGCTAAGTTCCCCGCCGGCATCGAACGCATACTCGGCCGAGCCGTCCCGCAACGACGCGGAGTTCGACAACCGGATCTCCACGGAAGACAACCCGCCCTCCTGCTCGTTCATCACCATGCTGGTGATCAGGGAGCTGAGGCGTTCATGCTCTTCACCGTCCAGCCGGAGGGTCGGACGCGCGACATAGACGAGCGGTGTTTCGGACGGAGGCATGGTCAGTCGGCACTGAGGCGCTCGGCCCGTTCCGCAA
>CAYVDZ010000695.1:2367-3444 GCA_964450575.1 uncultured Opitutus sp. | reverse complement strand
GCCTTGGGACGAGGCGAGGCCCGACCCCGACAACCCGCCCGCGAGGTCTATGGCCGGATGGATATCTCCGTCGCCACGTCCGAAGGCAACAGCGGCGGCAACCCGCCCACCGAAACGCCACCAGAAAAGTCGCCGGCCGGGCAAAGTTCCGCACACCAGCCTCACTATCCCAAAACCGGCAGCTCGCTACCCACCGGGCCCGATCCGGCGATTATCTTCAAATACCTGAAATGGGGCGGTGGAGGCGTCATCGTTATTCTAAGTCTTCTCTTGGTGTGGAGCTTGGTCAGCGGACCGCGCAGCGGCTCGTCCAACCCGAGCGCAATCACGAATGCACCGTCACGCTCCGCGGTCTTCGGTCTCGAAGCGATCGGTCCGGTCCGCGTCACGGTCCACCGCGCCAATCCCGACGGCACCGATGGCGATGTCCTTTTCTCGCGCACATTGACCGCCGGCGAAAAGCACTCCGTCCCACGGCCAGGCCCCGTGTTCATCGAGGCCAGCCTAGCTCAGAACCTCCAGATCGTACTCAACGGTCGCCCGCATAATCTGGGTGACTTGCTCGGCATGGGCTCTCGCCGCGGCGAGCTTCCCGCTCCTTGACGAAAGCGGTGGGAAGCGAGGTTTCCTACCCGCACCTGCGAGCGGCGGTTCGCTTGCGCCCCACCTCCAACCCACCCACCCGGGAAGTCCGATGGGCGTTCTGACATTGAATCCCGGCGGCCGCGCGATATCTCAATGCATGCCTCGTGATTCGCACCTTGGCTCTCTGATTTGCTGAAGCCGCCGCATCGAGACCTCCCTTTGCTCCATGAAACTCCGCCCCGCGCTCATCCTCGTTATCCACGCCCTTCTCGGCGCCACGCTCTTCGCTGCGACGCCTCGTCCCAATATTCTTTTCATCTTTTCCGATGATCACGCCCAGCACGCGATCAGCGCCTACGGCTCCAAGGTAAATCAAACGCCTCACTTGGATCGTCTCGCCCGCGGGGGGATGCGTTTCGATCACGCCTTCGTCACCACCTCGATCTGCACCCCGAGTCGCGCCGTCGTGCTCACCGGCAAGTATTCCCACGC
>CAYVDZ010000695.1:0-2357 GCA_964450575.1 uncultured Opitutus sp. | reverse complement strand
TCTTCAATGTGTTCGACGGTTCGCAACCAACCGTCGCGAAGATGCTGCAGGCCGCCGGCTATCACACCGGCATGATCGGAAAATGGCATCTCGGGACCGACCCCACCGGGTTCGATCGCTGGATCGTTCTTCCCGGCCAGGGCATCTATCAAAACCCGGATTTCCTCACCCCGCATGGCCGCGTCTCCGTCGAGGGCCACACCACCCAGGTCACCACCCGTCTCGGTCTCGAGTTTATGGATACGCGCCCGAAGGACCAGCCGTTCTTCCTGATGCTCCACCAGAAGGCGCCCCATCGCAATTGGGAGCCCGACGAAAAGAACCGCGCCCTCTTCGCCAACAAGGTCATTCCTGAACCCGCCACGCTCTGGGACGATTACGCCACCCGTCCCGCCGCACTCCCGGAAAACCGGCAGACGATCGCCCACGATCTCACCCACCGCGATCTCAAGCTTCCGCCTCCGGCTGATTTCCCGCCCGGACCGCAACGCCAGCAGTGGCTGAACGTAAAGCCCACCGAGGTCGAGATCACGCTCCCGGACGGCAGCAAGAAAACACTCACCGGCCGCGAACTTGTCCAGTGGAAATACCAGCGCTATATGCAGGACTACCTCGCCTGTGTCCAAGGCGTCGATGACGGCGTCGGCGAGGTGCTCGACTACCTCGACCGCCACGACCTCGCCCGAAATACTATAGTCATTTATAGCTCCGACAACGGCTGGTACCTCGGCGACCTCGGGATGTACGATAAACGCTTCATGTATGAACCGGGCCTCCACCTCCCTCTCATCATCCGAGGACCCGGCGTGAAAGCCGGCACCGTGACAAAACGCTTCGCCCTCAACGCCGATTTCGCCCCCACGTTTCTCGCTTTGGCCGGGGTGCAAATTCCAGCCGATATGCACGGCCGATCACTTACACCTCTTTTCGGCGGCGCCGCGCCCTCCGACTGGCGCACCTCCGTGTATTATCGTTATTACCACGACCCGGGGCATCACAATACGCGTGCCCACTACGGTGTCCGCACCGACACCCACAAGTTGATCCACTATTGGAAAAAGGATGCGTGGGAGCTCTTCGACCTGCAGCGTGATCCAACTGAACAGAAGAATCTCATCACCGATCCTGCCCAGGCAGGCAAAGTCACGGCGTTAAAGGCCGAGATCGTCCGCTTGCAAAAGCAACTCGGCGACACGGGCCAATTCGCCGACGCCATTCCGCGCGATGGCGTGGACGCCCCCAAGAACGTCCCCATCCTGGGCCGGAAGACGGTGAAGGAAGCCATCGTCGCCTCCACGCCTTGATTCCGGGCGACAGGGACCGAAAATGCGTTCGGCCGGACCAGGTACCCGCCGCCTCGTTCCCCTCAAAGTCTCCAGGGTAAGTCGGCATTCAACCGGCTTCCCTTCGCTGTCCGCTGTTACGATCGGAACCGCTTGAACGTAAGATCGTGCAGGAGGGCTCCGTTCAGATTCGTGACTTTGAGGCGGAGCTGTGACGCGTCCGCCACGCCTTCCGTCCAGGTCGCCCGATCCAGTTGCGGACCTCCCCCGGTGAGCTGGCCGTAAGGAAACTGCGCTGTCGGCGGCAGCCATTCGGAGCGATGGGTGTGACCCGACAGAATCACCTGTGCCTTCCACGTCACGAGCGCGTCGTGCCAGGCCGCGCGACTGCGGCCACTATGCCGGTCGAACCCGGTCTTCGAATAATCCTGCTGCAGGTGTCGCCGTTCCACAATAAAAAATCTCCCGCCGGCGTCGCCGCCTGCAGCGCGCGGATGCTTTCATCGTTGAGGTGCGTGTCATTCCACATCACGAAGCGCGTCCCCGCCGCGGCCGCATTCAGCGGACGAAACGATTTCCATGCGCTGGTGATGGTTTCCTGATTGTCCGCCGCAGTCGTATGGGACCGCACGCGGTAGGTCATCCCTGACTTCAGCCCCGACAACCGGACCTTCAGCACGTTCTCACTCTGTGGCACAAAACCAAACGAGTCCGCCGCGGCCGTCCCTTTTGCGCCATCCTCCGCGACCCATTCGAGCTGGCCCCGGCTCAGTCGGCTGACCGCCCACACCGCCTCGATGCCATCGGCCCGGGGCGCCATGAGAACCATCGGCGTCCGGACGAGCGGTGCTGGCGCCGGCGTCGGAACGTTCTGCGCCAGCACGCTGCCGGCTCCGCCCACGGCGAAAGTACCAATAAAATTCCTGCGTTTCATGGTCATGATGGACGGTGAACTTTGGTGTAGAACCAGAATGACGAGGACACTCCCCGTAACATTCCCTGAATCACCGCGTGGCGGTGAGATGGTGCCCGGGAGCGGACTCGAACCGCTACACCTTTCGGCACAGGCTTCTG
>CAYVDZ010000694.1:0-3448 GCA_964450575.1 uncultured Opitutus sp. | reverse complement strand
GGCACCACCACAGCATAATCCTCCAACGCTGGGGTCTCGCCTCGCATCTCCTCGCCGCTCGCTCGCCCGTCGAATTCCTTGCGGCCGTCCTTCACGCACGCGATCGGCGCGACATCGCGACCTCCGCCAGCACGTTCCGCGGTCATGCGGGGGCAAGCGCCCACTTTACAACGGCGGGCGAGGCCGGTTTCGACAAATACCTCGGCCGCCACTGGCCCGGCACGGCGCTCCTGTGGCACGACGCCACCGCCAACCGTCTCAACCTCTGCGAACAATTCCACCCGCAGAAGTGCACCCCGCTCGACCCCAATGCGGTTGTTTCAACGTCAATCTAAGCCCGCACTCGCGCGCCGCAGTTGGGCGCAGTTCCAATTGCACACGATCCCCGTGCGCAACGCCGCCGCGACTGCGCGCCCCGCCGATGCGCCGGTCGCGTCGCTCGTGACGGTCCCGCTGCGCCATGGAGCGCTCGTCCGCCTCCTCGCGGGCCCGCTCGCCCTGCGCACGCATCGCACCTTCGCGCTCGATGCGATCGGTGCAGAGCTCCTCGGCCAGATCGACGGCAGTGCGACGGTCGGGCAGCTCATCGACGCGTTTGCCGCCTCGCATCGGCTCACATTTTTCGAAGCGCGTGCGCTCGTCTGCGCCTATCTCGTCCAACTCCTCGAACGCGGCATCGTCGCCATCGGAGTCCCGAAAACTCCGGCTTGAACGAGCGGCGAATCGCGAGCCCCGGCGCGAGAATTCGAAAGCTACAGCGAGCGTTGAATCGCGGCGGCTAGAAATGTCGCGGCTTCCCGCAGTGCACGATCCAGCGGCACTCCGGGCGGCGTTATCGAGTGGAGCGTCAGGGGGTCCGCCGTCGACGCGGCGTTCGCACAACCTCGACTGATCCAATGTGAGCCTCAACCGGGCACCGTCGGCGGGCCACGCGACGATCTGCGCAAGCATCCGGGCCTTTGGCTCGAGTTCGCAGGAATCGTGCGCGCCACACCACTGCGCCCTCCGGCCGCCGGCAGTCTCAGAGCAGTCTCAGAGCAGTCTCAGAGCGCGCCAGCCTCAAAAATAACTCCGCACTGAAAGACTATACGTGCGCGGAACTGGGAACGAAATGTCGCGCGTGGCGATCCCGCCCGGCGTTTCCGTCCGCCAGCCGCGCTGCGTCGAAAGTCCGAAGACATTTCCCACGTGAAGCGCCAGCCGATACCGCGCACGATTGAACTTGAAGTCATACGTCACGTTCGCGTCCCCGTCCCAATACTTCGGCACATAGCGCGGCACGTTGCTCACGTAGCTGTGCAGTCCGCGCGAATGCCAGATCAGCCCGCCGGCGACCGACAAACCGCTCAACGGCCCACGACGGAAGGAATACTTCGACCACACTGAAATTTTGGTGCGCGGACCTGCAAGCGGGATGTCTTGACCGACTTTTGTGCGATCGATGTCCTTCGAATTGTAGACCTCGTGATAGCCGTATCCGAAAAGCGTCTGCCAGTTGTCGAGCGGCGAAAACAACAGGTCGATCTCGCCACCTTCGGAGGTCGTGTCGCCCGCCTGAAAAAGCGCGCCGCGGGTTCCCAGAATCGGATGCACGAAATTTGGATCCGATAGGATGGTGCCTGTGTTGACATTCTTGAAGACGCTCACCGTGCCCGACACGCGCCCTTCGAACGCGTCGAGCTTGACCCCGCCTTCCCAACCCGTGCCCGAAGTCGGCTTGAACGAATTCCCGTCGATGTCTTTCCGCGGATCGGGAAAGAGTGTCGAGGAGTTGATCACGAAAATCGAATAGGCCGGCAACGGGCGGTAAATCAGCCCGAATAGCGGTTTGATACCGTCGCTCGCATAGGCCTGCGGTTGGATCTCGATGTCCACCTGCGACGCCGCGGCGCTCAGCAAGAGGCGGTCATTCGCGAAGCGTCCTTGCCAGCTCGCCGAGATCACCGTCGCATCTGTCTCTCCGAAGCTTCTGCTTTCCACTTCGTGCGCACGCCCACGCCATAAAGACGGGAGGTCAAATCCCTCCTGAATGGGTGCGTAGAAATCGACGCGGGTGCGGTTCGGGTTGAGCACCGCGGTCTGGATGCGCGAAGTGTATTCGTCCGTCCGCTGATAGGACGCGATGAGGGTGTTGCGCACCGGTCCGCCGGGGCCGCGAGGAATATCGAACTTGAAGAGCGAACTCACGAGCACGTTCTTCGTGGTCACCCAACTCGGTACGAATTGCTTGTTGAGTCGCATCGCCGGTCCGCCCAGCGGGCTCGTCGGGGCGTAGAATTGCCTCGTATCGACATCTTCGCGCGCCGCACCGAAGCGGTTGTAGACCGCCTGTAGCGTCCAGCGGTCGCTCACCTTCTGATCCAGGGTCGCGGTCCAGATGTTGTTGTGACGAACCTGCACCGATTCCGGGCCGATGAAACTCCATGTCTGCGGAATATTCGGGTACAACACCACCTGCACAGGAGTAGAAGCGCCGTTAGGCCCGGCCTGAAAAGCGATCCGCCCGCCGCTGAGGTCACGGCGATGATGCTGCTCGTATTTGACTGTGAGCTGCGTCTTCTCGAACGGGCGAATGGCGACCGACGGCGCATACGTGCGATCCATTCCTACATCAGAAACGTAGTCTTGGATCGCGGCCTGATGCTGATAGCCCGCGGCAAAGCGAAACGCAACCGGCGTGCCCTTCCGGCCATAGTTCACATCGAAGGACGTGCGATCTCCGTGGTTGTTCGATCCGTCGATCCAATCGTAAGCACCGAACAACTCCACGAACGAACGATTCATCACGGGCGACTTGGTCACGGTATTGAACATTCCTCCCGGCGGAGTGATGCCATAGATGATCGAGGCGGGGCCGTTGATCATCTCCACGCGCTCCACATTCACGGCCGAAGATTGTGATTCGGCGCGAAAGCCGTCGCGGAATCCGAAAAGCGCCGCGAAACCACGGAAGGTCGACTCGCCGCGGCTCTGCTGGCCAAACCCGATTGCCGCCGATGGATTGTATTCGGGATTCGAGGTCGAGGGTGCATACTTCATCGCATCGCCCGCGTAGACCGCGCCCACATCCTCGATGAATTCCTTGTTCAGGACGGAAATGCTCATTGGGAGGTCCTTGATCGCGACGTTCGATCGCGTTCCAGAAATCGCATTCTTGGTCTTGTAGCCCTGGTCGCTGTCGGCCTGCACTACGAATTCTGTGAGCGATACGGGTGCATCGTCCACGAATCCCTTGTTAGTCTCGCGCGGCGCGGCGGGTGCAACCCCTTGGGCGAAAAGAGCGGGCGCTGCGAGCGCGCCAACGAGAGCAGCGAAGGAGCGTGTGAGCGTGGTCATTCGATTCTTTATGGGTTTTTGAGGGGATGGAACCACTCGGTCACTTCGGCTCGGCCCAGTTGGCACTCAGCTTCTCGCCGAGATATGTGCCATCGACCGCGATGATCGAGAG
>CAYVDZ010000693.1:0-3466 GCA_964450575.1 uncultured Opitutus sp. | reverse complement strand
GCCGTCTTCAATGAATACCGGCTCACGACCGAGCGCAGCGGCGAGTTCGCGCAGTTGCGCGCGGGTGAGTTGGATGAACTTGGGCGGCGCGCCGGCACCGCACCAGCGTTGCAACAGGGCGAGGGCGGGAAACAGCTCCGGCTCGGGGGCTGCGGACAAGTCGAGGTCGACCTTGATCGCGACCGCATCTCGGGCGGCGGCGGCAGTAAAATTGGGCGGCAAATGCAGGCGTAGCATGAACAGTCCAAGGAGGCCTGTCCTTCGATCGCGAGCAATCCCGATGTGTAAAAGCCTTCCGTCCCTCACCTTTGAGCCTCTGGAAGCCAGTGAATTGCGATTTCCGGCGCGGTCGCGGTTTCGTTTGAGTATGCAGTTTTACGGGTTTTTCCCTTATAAACGTAAAATTAAGCGTAAGTTCCGGGGAGACGTAACCTACGGGAAATCAGAGGGTCGCAATTGATTGGAAAGGGCTTTTAGGCGGGATACACCGTATGAAATCTGCTATCTTCGATAGGTTGAACTACCTAATTGCAGGAATTCGGGTCTCTCGTGGTGCTCTCCTTTTGTTTGTCTGTGCGGCAATGACGGTCGTGGCCGAAGCGTCGAATCGCTGGGCGACGTTGGAAGCGATTCACAATTTGGAGAACCCGCGCAACCTTACAAAACCTGGTCGTCACGGTGAACTGGGGGCCTATCAGTTTCGTCCTTCGACGTGGCGAATGCACACCTCGGTGCCGTTCTCCCGCGCTCTGAACCGAAGTGTGTCTGACGAGGTTGCGATCAAGCACTACGAATGGTTGAGCCGCGGGCTGCGGTCGGCGGGGATGCCGGTGACTCCCTACAACATCGCTCTCGCGTGGAACAGCGGATTGACGGCTACGGTGAAAGGACGATCGCCCCGCGTGGCGCATCTCTATGCCGAGCGCGCGATGAATCTGGCGGCGACGATGCCGCGGGTGAATGCGATCGCGCTGGCCCGCTGAGCCTGCGCGCGACCGTTTACCGGCCGGCGGCCCAGAGCATTCCGCGGATGACGAGCGTGACGAAGACGGGATCCTGCCACGTCTCGTCGCTGTGGCCGTAGGTGGTGCCGAAGACGCGGGTGCCGTAGTAGTCGTTCGTCCAGATCACTGGATGATCGAGACCGTCTTTTTCACTCTTCGAGGTCGCGAGCGCGGTCGCGTTGGGCCAGAGCTTGTCGATGATGTAGAGCTCGTCCTTGGGGGTGATCCAGGCATCCGGGAAACCGCGAAAGGCGGGATGTGATTTCACGAGCACGCGCACGGGATAGTTGCTCTGGTGATCGTGTCGTTTGCTGGTGACGCCGAGAAATTCACGCCAGTCGTCGATCGTGGCGGCGCGATAACTGTGCATGGCACAGTGGATCACCACGGCAGGTTTGCCGGCGCGATGGGCGGACGTGATTTTGCGGATGTAATCAGGGTCGGTGGTGTTGGCGAAACACTCGTTGTGGACGACCACGTCGTAGTTTTTCGCCCAGTTCGGATTGTCGTAGAGGGGAATCTGAGCCTGGGTGGTCTTGCCGCCCTCGTTCACCACGGTCCATGTCACCGCTGCGAGTTTTTGTGAGCCTTCGGTCAGAGCTTTAGCCTGGAGTTCATAGTCATGGCAGCAGCCCCCGGTAACGAGCAGGGCGCGCAGCGGTTTCGCGTTGGACGCTTTTTTATCAGCGGCCGGTGCGAGCGCGGGCAACGCGATGAGCAGGAGGGCGAAGAGGCGGATTTTCATGGAAGGGTAACGATTAAACTGGGGCTGATGGCGCGGCCCGATCGCATGATTTTTGAAATGCAATTGAAGCCACAGATTTCACAGCTGAGCACAGATTATCGAAGTAGTCTGCATTTCGGGCACTTTACCTTGCGGGTTAATGGCAGTCAGGTGCTCCTTGATCTGCAATTCTCTGTATCCGTGCCATCGGTGTCATCCGTGGTTAATTTGAACTGCCAAATTTAGTATGATTTGCAAACGGTCTTCTGGTTGGGCGGCTGGACTAAACTAGGCGATCAGTCTGTGAAGAATGTGGCCGTGCACATCGGTCAGGCGGAAGTCGCGGCCTTGGAAGCGGAACGTGAGCTTGGTGTGGTCCATACCGAGGAGGTGCATCATGGTCGCATGGATGTCGTGCACGTGCGCGGGATCGGCGACAACGTTGAAGCCGAGTTCGTCGGTCTCGCCGATGACCGCACCGGCCTTGGTTCCGCCGCCCGCGAACCACATCGTGAACGCGTCGATATGATGATTGCGACCGGTAGTGTCGCGGTTTTCGCCCATCGGGGTGCGACCGAACTCGCCACCCCAAACCACGAGCGTGTCTTTCAGGAGCCCGCGCTCCTTAAGATCCTGCACGAGTGCCGCCTGCCCTTGATCGACCTCGCGGCAGACCTTCTCGAAGTCGCCTTCGAGGTTCTCACCCGGGCCGCCATGGCTGTCCCAGTTTGTATGATACAGCTGCACGAAACGCACGCCACGCTCCACGAGCCGGCGGGCGAGCAGGCAGTTGCGTCCGAAGGACGGTTTGTCGCGATCAATGCCGTAGAGGTCGAGGGTGGTGGCGTTCTCTTTTGAAAGATCGATCAGATCGGGCGCGCTCGCTTGCATGCGGCAAGCCATCTCGTAGGCGGCAATGCGGGTGTGAATCTCGGCATCGCCGGTCGCGACCGCGCGTTTCAAGTTCAAGTCGCGGATCGCGTCGACGGTCTGGCGCTGCTTCGTTTCCGTGATCCCCTCGGGATTGGAAAGGTTGAGAATCGGATCGCCATTGCCGCGCAGCGGGACGCCCTGATAGGTGGACGGAAGAAAACCGGAACCCCAGTTGACCGCGCCGCCGCGAGGGCCACGTGGGCCGGATTGCAGTACGACGAAGCCCGGCAGGTTGTCGCATTCGCTGCCGAGTCCGTAATTGACCCATGAGCCCATGCTGGGGCGACCAAACTGGCCCGAGCCCGTGTTCATGAAGAGTTTCGCCGGGGCGTGATTAAAGAGCGTCGCCTGGCAGGATTTCACGACGGAGATGTCGTCGACGATCTTGGCCGTGTGGGGAAAGAGGTCCGACATCCACATGCCGCTTTTGCCGTGCTGTTGAAACGTGCGCCGGGTGCCGAGCAGCTTGGTGCCGTGGCTGCTGTCCATGAAGGCGAAGCGTTTTCCCTCGATCAATGATTCCGGAACAGGCTGACCGTTGTACTCGACCAGCTTCGGCTTGTAATCGAGCAGGTCGAGCTGACTGGGACCGCCGGCCATGAAGAGGAAAATGACGTTCCTGGCCTTCGCGGGGAAATGACTCGGCTTCGGCGCGAGGGGATTTTGCAGCGGCACCGGAGCTCCGGTCGCGCCGAAGAGCGAACGCGGGCCGACCATCGAAGCGAGGGCGAGACCGCCGAGGCCCATGCCGCAACGGCTGAAGAAATGCCGCCGCGTCAGCTGGCACAGGTGTTCGGGAGGGGAG
>CAYVDZ010000692.1:0-3469 GCA_964450575.1 uncultured Opitutus sp. | reverse complement strand
CGTCTGGAGCATGAACAGCTTGCCTTCCTGAATCGTGAACTCGATGTCCTGGACGTCCTTGAAGTGCGCCTCGAGCGTCTTGCGGACGCGGAGCAGTTCAGCGTAGGACTTCGGCATCTGATCCTTGAGCTTGATCACGGGCTCAGGGGTGCGCACGCCGGCGACGACGTCTTCACCTTGAGCGTTAATCAGGAATTCGCCGTAGAACTCATTGACGCCATTGGCCGGATTGCGGGTGAAAGCGACGCCGGAACCGGACGTCTCGCCCGTGTTACCGAAGACCATCGCCTGCACATTGACCGCGGTGCCCCATTCGGAAGGAATGTTGTACTTGCGGCGATACACCATCGCGCGGTCATTCATCCAGGAACCGAAGACGGCTCCGGCGGCGCCCCGCAGCTGGTCCCAAGGGTTGTTGGGGAATTGTTTTCCGGTGCGGTCTTTCACCAGCGCCTTGAAGCGCTTGACCAACTCCTGGTTGTCTTCGGTGGTGAGCTTCGAGTCCTCCATGTCCACATGATACTTCTCGTGTTTGAACGTATGGATGACGGTCTCGAACGGCTCGTGCTCTTCGCCCTCGCGCTTCTGCACGCCCATGACGACATCGCCGTACATCTGGATGAAACGGCGGTAGCAATCCCAGGCGAAGCGGGGATTGCCGGTGGCACTATCGAGGGCGAGAACCGTCTGGTCGTTGAGGCCCAGATTGAGAATGGTGTCCATCATGCCCGGCATGGAATCGCGGGCGCCGGAGCGGACGGCGACGAGGAGCGGCATGCCACTGGTGGCGCCGAACTTCGTACCCATGATCTTCTCCATGTTCGTCACGCCCGCTTCCATCTGGCCCTGCAGCGCGGCCGGGTAGGTCCGCTTGTTCGCGTAGAAGTAGGTGCAGACGTCGGTCGTGATCGTGAAGCCGGGAGGCACGGGGAGGTTGATACGCGTCATCTCAGCGAGATTCGCGCCTTTGCCACCGAGGAGGGGCTTCATGGAACCGTCGCCATCGGCGCGGCCATTGCCCCAAGTGTAGACGTACTTCGTCGACTTCGAGGCGGATTTGGGAGCGGAGGAAGAGACCTTCGCGGTGGATTTTGCGGCTTTGGATTTTACGGCCATGTGAGGTGGTTTAGTTGGATAAAAAGGTGAGGGTGCGGCGGGGCGCGAAAGGCGAGAGGCAATAGGGTGCGGACCGGTGCTGTCAACGGCGCAGGCGTGGTTTGCACGCGGGGCGGTTATTCTCAGGCTGTCGCGATGCGAAATCGGGGAGGATGCCAGGCGCGGAAATCAGGTGGCATATCGCGCTTCCGTTTTCATAAAAACTTCCCACTCTCTCGCATTCCAATCTTACGTGAGCCCTCCCGACGAACCCTCCGACCAAGCCCTCGTCCCTGCTGATGCACTGCCACCGCGGCCGGTGCGCGAGAAGCCCATGGGGTTTTGGGAGCACCTCGAAGAGCTGCGGGGTGTAATCATCAAAAGCGTGATCGCCTTCGTCGTCTGCGCGGCGCTGATCGGTTACTTCATTCAGGAATTCAACAGCGTTCTCCGCTGGCCGTTGATGGATGTGCAGAAGGACTATCCGACCCTCGCCATCGATCTGGGCACAATCAAGGTCATGGAGGTCTTCAGCATGCTCATTCAGATGTGCGTGCTCGGAGGCTTCGTGATGTCAGCTCCGTTCATCCTTTTCTTCATCGCGCAGTTCGTTTCACCCGCGCTCACTGAGAAGGAAATAAAAGCGGTGTTGCCGATGTGCGTGTCGGCCATGTTGCTGTTTTTAGCTGGAGCTTCCTTCGGATTCTTTTTGCTCATGCCGAAGACCATCGAGGTCGCGGTACGTCTGAACATGATGTTCAACCTCGAGCTGCGGTGGACGGCAGGTGATTACTACGGCACGCTTTCCTGGCTCGTGCTCGGAGTCGGCGCGGCATTTCAGTTTCCGCTCGTCATCGTCCTGCTCGTTTGGCTGGGCATTCTCTCAACGGATTTCCTCCGGAAATACCGGCGCCACGCGATCGTCGCGATTTTCATCATCGCCGCCGTCATTACGCCAACGCCTGATCCGGTGACGCAGACGATCTTTGCCATTCCGCTCTACGCGCTCTTCGAGATCGCCATCCTCGCCTCGGCGCGCATCGAGAAGCGACGGTCGGCGGCGCCTCGGTTCTAAGATACGTGACGGGTTGCGTTCTCCTTAGTCAGGCGGGGAATGCTCGGCGCGCATCTCGGTAGGGACCGATTCCGTCCCGCACCTCAATATCCAACTTTAATTCAAGCGAGGTCGGTTCAGACTTCGTTCTTGCCTTTGTCCGCCATTGGCGTAGGGTTTTATTGGTGGAGTTCTAACGCTTTCGTCTCTTCGAAAAGTCATCCGCCGGTTTGTTCACCGAACACGATGTGGTCGAGATCGAGCTGGCGCTGATGGCCGATCCGGAGGCCGGCGACTTGATTCCGGGGGCTAAGGGGCTCCGCAAAATTCGCCGGGCACTGACGGGCCGGGGAAAGCGCGGAGGTGCCCGGGTCATCTACTATCACATCGTTTCCGACCATCAAATCATGCTCCTTTGCGTTTACGCCAAGAATCAACAGGGCGATCTGACGCCCGCGCAGACCAAACAACTCGTTCAACTTGTCCAGGAGGAATTCCCATGAAAGCTGCTGCCTTCCAAGAACTGCTCGAAAGTGTCCGCGATGGCGGGGCTTACTTGCGCGGCAATCGCAAGGGCGTGGCGCGTACCGACCGAATCTCACCGCAGTCAGTCGCGGCCATCCGCGCGAAGCTCAAGCTCAGCCAGACGCAGTTTGCCCGCGCCTTCGGAATTAGCCTTGATACCCTCCAGAACTGGGAGCAGGGCCGGCGTCAGCCCAGCGGCCCGGCCAAGGTGCTGCTTCGGGTCGCCGAGCGCCATCCTGAGGCTGTGCTCGAAGCTGTCGCATAACTTCAAGGCGCCCCCGGCCGTCATTGATGACAAAGCCATCGACCTCATTTCCAGGCGCGGGATTTGGTGGTGGGCATACCGGTCAATACATCACGTTGACTGAGGGATCGAGGCAGGCGCGCCACGCGGGGTCCGCAGCTGTCCTTTCACCCGTCACTTGACAGTGTGGGCCCGTTTGAGCACTTTTGAGCCATGGCTACTGTTCAATTCCGCGCCCGCATTGACCGTAACCTGAAGAAGAAGAGCGACGCTGTCCTCAAGGGGCTTGGCTTGGACGCCGGATCGTTCGTCTCCATGGCGTTGACTCAACTCGTCAATCGGCGCGGCATCCCTTTTGCCGTCACCGAGTCGGATGAGGGCTACTTTGCGTCAGAATACGGCCTTACTTCAGCCCAAGCCGTCCAGGCAGGCGCGGCCCTGACCAAGGATACCGCCAACGCCCGTCGCGCAGGCAAATTGCGCGAGATTACCAGCGTAGCTGACCTCGCTCCGTGACGTTGCTGGCGACGCCGCGCTTCCTGAAAAGCATC
>CAYVDZ010000691.1:0-3471 GCA_964450575.1 uncultured Opitutus sp. | reverse complement strand
ATCGCGACTCAAGCCCAAGTAGATTTGAGCGTTTATTTCTGACCGAGTCCCTAACCTAAATTCAGCAGTTTCTTTTAACCACAGATTCCACCGGTGAACACGGATCCAGAGGATTACTAATCCTGAAAAATGCAGTTGAAGCCACAGATTCCACTTAAATAGGCGAAGGACCGGTTAATATTCCCGAAAGCCCTGGAGGCGAGCGGACCCCATCCGTTAGGCTGGATGGTTCGAGTTTTCCTTAGCTTGCAAAAAGCACGCACACCACACGGGGGACCGTCGCATAATGGGGCGTGGGAGTGAGTTTGCCGCTCGAGGGATCGATCCCAAAAACCGTGAGCAGCTCGGTCTCCTGGTGTCCACAGACCAACCAATTTCCCTCCGGCGAGAGTGCGAAATTCCGCGGGTTCTTTCCACCCGTCGGGATGATTTGCAAGAGAGTCAACCGGCCGGATTCCTCCTCAACCGCGAACGCGGCGATGCTGTCGTGAGTGCGATTCGATCCGTAGAGAAACCGGCCGCTCGGGTGTACCCGGATTTCGGCGTTCCATTTCAAGCCGGTGAAATCAGCGGGCAGGGTTGAGATCGTCTGTTTCGGGCTCAGGGCACCACTCGCCGTATCGTAGTCGAACACCGTGATCGAGCCGGCCATCTCGTTGATCACATAACCGTGCCGGCCGCCGGGGCTGAATTTAAAATGGCGCGGACCCGCGCCCGGGTCCATCATGGCGAAAGGGGTTTCGGCCGGGGTGAGCGTGGCGGTCGCGGGGTCCAAGGCGTAGCTGAAGACTTTGTCGAGACCAAGGTCGGCTACGATGACAAAGCGATTGTCCGGTGAGACGGTGACTGAGTGCACATGCGGCTTGTCCTGACGTTCGGGATTCGGACCGTGGCCCGCGTGTCGCGTCACGCGAGGGGTTCCGAGTGACCCGTCGGCGTGGAGGGGAATCGCCGAAACATATCCATCCCGGTAGTTCGCGGTCAACAGCACGCGGCCGGTGGCATCGACGGCCAGATGGCTGGGCGAATTGGCGCCACCGCTGGGCGGGTTGGACGCGAGCGGCCGCAGCCCGGAGGTTGCGGGGTCGACGGCGAAACCGATGGCTTGCGTGGGCGAGCCGTGTATCGTGTAGAGGAAATTTTTATCAGGCGTGAGGGTGATCCAGGATGGATCGGTCGCCTCGGCGGCAAGGACCGGTGCACTCAACGCTCCCGTCGTGGCATCCAGCTGGATTCGATAGATCCCCTGGCTGGCGGTGTTCTTGGTATACGTGCCGAGGAAGATGCGATGGGAAGAAGCCATGAGGAAAATCGGAAAGGCGGAAAAGCGGAAAATTGGGAAATTGGGAAAGCGGAAGACGGGGCTACGCGTCCTTGTTGCTCTTCGGGGGCGAAGCCGCGGGCGCTGAGGCGACAAACGGTGCGGCGGAGGTGGACACCATGGGGGAGTGGGCCACCGGCGTCCCGGCGAGCGCGTCCTTGAAGTGACGCCGGCACATGGCGACGTAACGATCGTTGCCTCCGATCTCAACCTGGGCACCTTCCCGCACGGCCTGCCCGGTCGAGTCGACTCGCAGGTTCATCGTGGCTTTTCGACCGCAGTGACAGATGGTTTTGAGCTCCGCCAAGTCGTCCGCGATGCCGAGGAGCGTCGCGCTGCCGGGAAAGAGTTTCCCCTGAAAGTCGGTTCGCAGGCCATAGCAGAGCACCGGGATATCGAGTTGATCCGCGACGTCGCTGACCTGCCACACTTGTTCGGGCGTGAGGAACTGCACTTCATCGATCAGCACACACGCCACGGGATCGGCCTGGTGTTCGACCTCAACCTGGTGGAAAATGTTGTCGCAGGCGGTCAGGGAGACGGCGGTGGAACTCAGGCCAATCCGCGATTCGATCCGGCCTGGACCGAAGCGGGTGTCAATCGACGGCGTAAAGAGCAGTGTACGCAGACCGCGCTCACGATAATTGTAGCTCGATTGGAGGAGCACCGTGCTTTTGCCCGCGTTCATCGCGGCGTAGTAGAAGTAGACCTTGGCCATGGGCAGAGCCCAGTGTGGCCGGTCCGGGCGGAGAATTCCAAGCCGAAGTTCGCAATCACATCGCGGTGGGCGCGGCGGGCTGCGCTCCCCTCGGCGGGGCTGAATCGGGCTTGGACATTGCGTCGGTCTGCAGCTTGAGATTGCGCGGCCACGCCGCACTGGCATCCTCGCGCTTCTATGCGTTTAACGACCCCATGGTTTATCGGACTGATTTTCGCCGGCGCTGCGTGCCTCGGCGGCTGCCAGATGCAGAGCGCCGCGGAGAGCGGTCCGCGATGGACCTCACTCTTTGATGGCAAGACCTTCAACGGTTGGAAACAACTCCAAGGTGAAGCCAAGTACGCCATTCGCGATGGCGCGATCATCGGCATTGTGACCGAAGGCGTTCCGGCCAACTCGTTCATGGCGACCGAAGAACTTTTCGGTGATTTCAATTTCGAGGCCGAGTTTAAGGCCGATGCGGGAATCAACTCCGGCGTGCAGTTCCGCAGTGCGCCCGCGAACGAGACGGTGAAGCGCGTGCATGGCTATCAATATGAAATCGACCCCAATCCCCGCGCGCTGACGGGGGGCTTGTATGAAGAGGGTCGGCGCGGTTGGTTCCGCCCGGAAAAGAACAATGGCGAACCGCAGCTCGCGTGGGCCAAGCAGCATGCGGCGAAATTCAAGGCCGGCGAATGGAACACCATGCGGATCGAGGCGCGCGGCAACCACATCAAGACGTACCTGAATGGTCACTTGCTGGCCGACTATATCGACTCGGACGAGAACGCCCGGATTAAGCGAGGCTTCTTCGGCTTGCAGGTGCACTCGACCCGGAACGCCGCGCTTTTCGGCAAGGAAGTCGCCTTCCGGAATATTCGGGTGCAGAAGCTCGATTGATCGTCGGAGGCTTCGGAGGGACAGACAGGAATGTCTGTTTCACCGCCGGAAGACGGACAGGAATGTCGGTCTTCACCCGCGTTTACTGGGTCTTCAGATAGGCGGCGACGTCCGCCACATCCTGGGCTGAGAGGCCAAGCTGATCGGCGCTCAACATCAGCGAGCGGCCGAGCGGCTGGCGTGAACGGATTTTTTCAGCCGGGATCATCTGGGTGAGCCCGCCCGTTGAGACAACGACCAGGGGATCGCTGTTGCTCAGGACAATGCCGTGGACCTGCCCGCCCTCCTTCAGCGTCAGTTGGATGCCGTCAAAGCCATGGGAGATCTCGGTCGAGGGATTCACGATGGCGTTGATGACGACCTCCGCGGTTTGAGCCCGCGCGAAGCCGGTGAGCGCTGGACCATAATCGATGCCTTTGTCACCGATGCGATGGCAGAGCAGGCACGACTGCGACGTTGAAGCCCCTTTGGCGGGGTCGCCCTGCAGTGTCAGAATTTCGGATACGGGCGGGAGCTTGGTCGGCGGGGCTTGCGGCACGACGCTCGGTGC
>CAYVDZ010000690.1:0-3476 GCA_964450575.1 uncultured Opitutus sp. | reverse complement strand
GTTCGTCACCCGAGTGTTCGCCGGCAACGATCAAGACATCCACCCGCGGACCGACGGGCGGCGGGAGCCGAAACGGCAACGCCTCACTCATTTGGCGGCGGCGCGGATTTGCTCGGTGATCGTGATGGCAACTTCGAGCGCGCTCTTGCCCAAGGCCGCGCCCACTTTGGGCTGACTGACGGCGGCGACGCTCTCGACAAAGTGCGCGAGCTCCAAGGCGAGCGGCTCGCCTTTTTCGATCGGAATCTCGCGGACCGGCAGCGAGCTCAAGTCACCGGCTTTGACGAGGCCGATCTTCATCTTGAGCCCATACGCAATGATGTCAGTCTTCTTCACCAGATGGCCGGCTTGATTCATGAAATCGAGCGAGAGGTACGCATCGCCTTGGAAAATCCGGATCTCGCGCGCCTTCTTCATGCTCATGCGACTCGCGCTGAGATTGGCGACGCAGCCATTCTGAAACTGAATGCGCGCATTCGCGATGTCTTCGCTCTTCGACAGGACCGTCACGCCCACGCTGTCGATGCGGGTAATGGGCGATTTGACCAGCGCGAGCACGATGCCGATGTCGTGGATCATGAGATCGAGCACCACGCCGACCTCGGTTCCCCGCGGCTGATAAGGCGCGAGACGTTCCGCGGTGATGTAGCGGGGGTCGTCGATTTCCTTCTCGAGAAAACTCATCACCGGATTGAAGTGCTCGATGTGGCCAACCTGCACGAGACGGTTGTTGGCGCGCGCCGCCGCGAGCACCTGCTCGGCTTCGTCGAGCGAAGCGCAGAGCGGCTTCTCAATTAAAACATGGGCGCCGGCGGCGAGGAGCGGCAACGCAACCTCGGCGTGGAGATCGGTGGGTACGACGACCGAGACGGCCTCGCAGGCGGCCCCGAGTTCAGCGATCGTGGCGAAACGACGGCAGCCGTGGCGGGCGCAAATTTCCGCCGCACGGGCGTCGCTCGTCTCGTAAATTCCGACGAGTTCCGCGCCCGGAAGGCTGGCGTAGATACGCGCATGATGCTGCCCCAGCGAGCCGACGCCCGCCACACCGCAGCGAATCTTCTTGGATGCCATGGACGGCGAGTGTGGGAGTCGCACCGGTCTCGGCAACAACGGAGCGTGACCTATGGGGCTTGACCTACGACACCGGCCGAACGACCTCGGGCGAGGAAGGGCGCACGCGAACGACCCGTGCACCTCCAACCAGCGGGAGCCCGCTTCCGCCGAAAAGTCAGGTCAGGACGCCGTCGTGCAGGAAGGCCTGCCGCTGCGTTTTGGCCGCGTGCGCCACATTATGGGTCACGAGGACGAGGGCGGTACCGGTTTCGCGGCAGAGCGTGAGCAGCATTTCAATCATGCTATCGCCGGTGTGTTCATCGAGGTTACCGGTGGGTTCGTCGGCGAGGACGAGCTTGGGGGAATTCATCAAGGCGCGGGCCACGGCCACGCGCTGGCGTTCGCCACCGGACAGCTGCATCGGCAGATGCGCGGCGCGCTCCGCCAAACCCACGCGGGCGAGCAGATCGTGCGCGCGCTGGCGCTCGGCGGCTCCCGGGGCGCGTCGAATGCGCGCGGCCATGAGGACGTTTTGCAGGGCATCGAGTTCCGGGATGAGGTAGAAGGACTGGAAAACCATCCCGAGGAAATCCGCGCGGCGCTCGCCGCCTGCACCCGCGCCCGCCCAGCTGACCGTGCCCGCATCGGGGGCGTCCAAGCCGGCGAGAAGATGCAGCAACGTCGACTTGCCCGAGCCGGATTCGCCGCGAATCGAGATGCTCTCGCCGCGATGCACTTCGAGATTCACACCACGAAGCACCTCGATGCGGCGGTCACCACTGAGGTAGGTTTTCCGCACGTCATGCGCACTGAGGACCACGTTACTCACTGCGCAGCGCCTCCACCGGTTTGAGTTTGGCGGCGCGCCATGCCGGTACGAGTCCGGCCAGGGTGGATGCGACAATTGATCCAATAATGATGATGGTCAGATCCGAGCCAGTGGTGTGCGACGGCAGATCGACAAAGCCGTAGAACTGTTGAAACACCTCCGGGCCCACCGTGAGGCGCGCGAGGATTTGCACGATCTCATTGCGGAACGTGATGACGACCCAGGCGAGGCCGAGCCCGGCGACCGTGCCCACCACGCCTAGGATGAAACCCTGCGCGCAGAAACACGCCGCCACCGCGCGTGAACTCCCGCCCAAGGCGCCGAGCAGCCCGATCTCGCGCGTCTTCCGCACCACCGCGATCAGCAGCGAGCTCATGATGGAAAGCGCCGCCACGGCGACGATGAAGGTGAGGAGAAAGAAAACCATATACTTCTCGAACCGGATGATACTCTGAAAATCGGCCTCGGACTCGAACCAAGTGAGAGCGCGCTGATGAAACGGCAGCACGGCATTCATCGCCGCTGCGGCCTCGAATTCGTCAACGCCGGGTTTCAAGCGGACGTTGATGCCGTGGACCGTGTTCCCCAAGCCATACAGTTCCTGCATCAACCGAATCGGCGCGATCACCGTGCTGCGATCAAGATGCTGATGGCCGATCTGAAAAATACCGGCCACCCGCAGCGAGCGCGGCAGGATGATTTCGTCCTGCGTGATCTTCTCCAACGCGAGTGGCGAGACCACGTCGACCAGCGAACCGGTGCGCGCGCCCAAGGTTTGCGCAAGCATCACGCTAAGGAGAACGGAGTCGTCATCGAGGTCGTCCACCGTGCCCTGTACGAGGTAGCCCTGCAAAGGCATCACCTTGTCGACACGGGCGAGATCAACGCCGATAACGATGGGAAACGCGGGTTTGTTATTATAGGAAAGCATGACCACGCCCCGCGCAAACGGCGAGGCGGCGGCGACGCCCGGAAACGATTCGACCTGTTGGAGCAGCGCTGGAGCGTCCTCGATCACGGCCTGGCTCATGATCTGGATCTCGCCCTGCGTATCCACAATCATGGCACGAATCCCCTGGCCAAACCCGCCCATGATGGAGGTGGTCACCACCAGCAGCGCCACGCCGACCGCCACGCCCAAGCCCGACATGAAGGTGAAAAAAGGAAACCACCGTCCCGTCGGGAAAAGCTGCTTGAGAGCGAGGTAGAGAAACCAAGGCATGGGGTGAAAAATCGGAAAAGTGGAAAATCGGGAAAATCGGGAAAATCGGAAAATCGAGAAAGCGGGAAATTGGAAAATTGGGATAACCCGGAAGCGGCGTGAAACGGCGGGAAGCTGGTGGGTTTCAGGTGTTTTTGAACTCTCGGATGGTTTCGCTCAGACCAGAACGATCACCTTTGGTGGCCAATGTTTTTCGTTTCCCGACTTTACGCTTTTCCAATTTTCCGATTTCCCCCGGTTTTGATTTTTCCGCTTTTCCGCTTTTCCAATTTTCACCCCGCGCTGCCGGGGCGGAGCTGAGGGAAGAGAATGACGTCGCGGATGCTTTCGGCGCCGGTGAGAAGAATACAGAGCCGGTCGATGCCCACGCCC
>CAYVDZ010000689.1:0-3479 GCA_964450575.1 uncultured Opitutus sp. | reverse complement strand
CGCGCGGATCAACTCGATGTCTTGCGCACTCAATTCCCGGCCTTGAATCACCATGCTTTCCACCATGGCCCAAGGCTACGCCTTCTCCGCAGTCCGAGTTCAGCACCAAATTCCGTTTTCTATTCGGACCTTGCGCTCTCACCGTCAGCGTTTTCCTACCTGAGCAGTTACATTTTATTGAGCGATGATGCGTCGTTTATCACGGGCACCGATTTGCCGGTGGACGGCGGCTATAATGGCTTGGGACCCGAAGGACTGGGAGCGCAGACGAAAATCGCTGGAACTCAGTGATGAGCGCTCGCGACTCACGCCCGGGAGACATGATTTCTCCGTGGCCACGGCGCCGCGGCTCTGATTTCTAACCCACGTTTCTCATGCCTTCATTTCCCATCATCGCTACCCATCTTCACCTGTGGGATGTCAGCCGGCTGCGCTATGCCTGGCATGCGGGTGTTCCGATGCTGAACAAGAATCATCTGATTGAGGACTTCCGGGCGGCATGTGGGCCGGTGCAGGTGGCGAAGCTGGTGTTTGTGCAGTGCGAGTGCGATCCCTCGCAGTTCCACGAGGAGGTGGAATGGGTGGCGGAGGTGAGTCGGGTGGAGCCGCGGATTCGCGGGATCGTGGCGTGGGCGCCGTTGGAAAACGGTGAAGCGGTCGAGCCCGTCCTCGCGCAGCTCGCAGAGAATTCGCGCGTTAAAGGCGTGCGACGGATCATTCAATTTGAGCCGGACCTCGGGTTTTGTCTGCGGCCCGAGTTTGTGCGGGGCGTGCAGTTGCTCCCGCGGCATGGGTTGAGTTTCGACCTGTGCATCAATCACCATCAGCTCGCGAACACGATCGCGCTGGTGCGGCAGTGTCCGAATGTACGCTTCATCCTCGATCATAGTGCGAAGCCGGACATCAAGAGCGGCCTGCTCGATCCGTGGCGCGCCGGGCTGCGCAAACTTTCACGAATTGAGAATGTGTGGTGCAAGCTGAGCGGGCTGACCACCGAGGCGGATCCGGCGCGCTGGACCGCCGCTGATCTGCGGCCTTATATTGATCACGTGGTCGATTGCTTTGGCCTGAAGCGGGTAATCTTTGGCGGCGACTGGCCAGTGAGTACGCAGGCCACGGATTATCCGCGGTGGGTCACGACGGTCGATGACGCGTTGCGCGGCTGTTCTCCCGATGAGCTGCACCAGGTGTACGTGCGAAACGCCGAGGCGTTTTACCGGGTGTGAGGCTGATTCGGATACAGCGTCAGTGACCAACCGCATTCGCGACCCGGGTCAGCGATCCAGTTTGGCCAGCGCGGCGCGGGCGCGTGCTTTCGCCGGGTCGTCGTGCTTCGCGCGTGACGGCAGGACGAGTCCGCGGGCGAAGGCTTCGCGCGCCCGAGGCCGGTCGTTGACGGAAAGATAGGCGAAACCGAGTTCGAGGTGATGTTGCAGTTCGTCGGTCTCGAGGGCGACCGCCTGTTCCAGGTGGCTGACGGCTTCCGAGCCCGAACCCTCGGGAAGTCCTCCGAAAAAGACGCGGACAACGGCGCGCGCGGCGGTGCCGAGATCGGCGACTTCATAATGCCAGCGGCCAAGGATGTGGTGAGCCCACGCGTAGCTCGGATCGAGGGCCAGGGCGCGCTTGGCTTCTTCGCGTACTTGTCGGGAATAGCGGACCTTGTCGCGGGTGTCGCTGACGAGCGCGAGTTTCCCGAGGGAGATTGAAACCGACAGCACATTCACCGCATTCTGCGGATCGAGCGCGGTCGCTCGACGAGAGTAGTCGAGAGCGGATTCTGCGAACGCCCGCTTCTCGTCGCGCGTCGGCAGCTCCGGCATGAGATCGGAATATTGCCGGGCGATCTTCTGCAGGATAAACGCATCGGTGCGTCCGGCCTTTTCGGCGGCTTGAAACAGTTCCAAGGCGCGGCGGGTGTCGAGCTTGGCCTCGGCTTGGAGGGCTTCCTCCACCAGTGCGTCGGCGGTCCGCGCGATGAGCGGGGGGGAGGTCCACGCTCCTAACAAGAGGAGGCTGAGGAGAGTGGTGATAGGACGTGGCATTCTGAAGAAAAGAAGAAATCGGAAAATGGGGAAATCGGGAAAGAAGAAACTCGGAGTCGGAAAAATATCGGATTCTCGGCTCCGAAAGTCCGGTGCCTTCAGTTTCTTATTTCTTCTTTCCCGCGTTTCATCTTTTCGGTTCGAACAAATAGTGGCTCACGAGCCATTCTTCGCCGTCGCGGTAGCCCCAAAGTTCGGCGCAGCTCATGTAGAAGGTACGCCAATACGCCCACCATTTCTTTTCCTGGCCGGCGCCGTAGGTGTCGGCCAGGAGCGGCATAATCCTGGCCCGATTGGCGTCCATGTTCTTCAACCAGTGCTCCGCGGTTTGTTGATAGTGTTTACCGTTGACCTTCCAATCTGCCACCAGGGTTAAGTCGTTCTGAAAGTAGGAAAGGAGATCGTGCGCGGGCATCTGGCCGCCGGTGAAGAAAGTCCGCGACATCCAGTCGGAGTCATCCTTCGGCACGAAGTGATACGAGAACTGGTGGTGCGTGAAGATGTGCACGAAGAGCTTTCCGCCCGGTTTCAGCCAGCGGCTGATGTTCGCAAGCAGGCGCTCGTAGTTCTTCATGTGCTCGAACATCTCGATCGAAACCACGCGGTCGAATTGACCGGCAGCAATGTCGAAGGCGTTCATGTCAGCCGTGATGATTCGGAGGTTTTTCAACCCGCGCTGAGCGACCTGCGCTTCGATGTGCTGGCGTTGCGGGTGCGAATTGGAGACGCCGGTGATGACAGTTTGGGGAAATTTTTCCGCGAGATAAAGGGAGAGAGAGCCCCAGCCGCACCCGAGTTCAAGAATGTGCTGGCCGTCTTGAATCTGTGCGCGCTCCACGTAGAGCTGGAGCATATGCTCCTCGGCCTCGTCGAGGGTTTCGTTGCCGGTTGGATAATAGCAGCCGGAGTATTTCAGACGCCGTCCCAAACTGAGCTCGTAGAACGCCGTTGGGATTTCGTAGTGCTGCTCGTTGGCGGCCCGCGTGTTCTCCGCGAGCGGCCTTTCCTTCAAGTCCGCGACATAGGTGTTGGCTTGGTACACGGCGGCTTCGTCCCGGATGCGCTCGGCCAGCAGCCGACGAATCCCCATCCTCACCATGGCATCCGGGATCAGGTTCTTTTCGAGCAGAGTGTCGAGCATTGGAGAGGATACGTGTAGGGGCGACGGCTGGATGCCAGATCTAACTTAACTGGCCGGGAGAGAGAAGCAAAACCCGGAAATTATCCCGTAGGCGCCCAAGGAATTGATGCGAAGGGGTTCGGCTGAAACCTGCTACGGTGTGGTGGTGAACAGTTGCTCGTCCGGATTGTTGCAAGTTTCGGCCTGACCTTGGCGAATTCGACGACCTTGGCGAATTCGACCCTCTCGGATTTGCTCAGCTGAGGGACTCGGTCAGAAATAAACGCTCAAATCTACTTGGGCTTGAGTCGCGA
>CAYVDZ010000688.1:0-3481 GCA_964450575.1 uncultured Opitutus sp. | reverse complement strand
ACCGGAACTCCGTACTCAAGGCACTTTCCGCCATGTCGCGCGGTCATCTCCGGATTGATCTGCCCGGCAACGCCACGCACGAAATCGGATCCGCCACGGACGCTTCCGAACGCACGCTGCCCGGCGGGCTCTCCGCAGCCGCTCACATCCGGGTTCACCACGAAGATTTTTTTAAGAAATGCTTTTGGTCCGGCGACATCGGCCTGGCTGAATCGTTCATGGACGGTGATTGGGAAACCGACGACCTCACCACCGTGATCGGCTGGTTTATCCTCAATCTGGATACAGCGCCCACGATGTCCGGATCGCAACGCTCCCGCACGACCGCGCTGAATCTCCTGCGCCACGCCAACCGGATCGGCCACCTCCTGCGGCCCAACACGCTCGCGACCGCGCGCCGCAACATCCGCGAGCACTACGATCTTTCGAACGAGTTCTTCGCGCTGTTTCTGGATCCATCGCTCATGTATTCCGCCGCCAAGTGGCCGGCGCACGAGCCGCACCTGACGCTCGAACAGGCGCAGTACGAGAAAAACGACGCCCTCTGCCGCAAGCTTCGGCTCAAACCCTCCGATCGCGTCCTCGAAATCGGCACCGGCTGGGGCGGCTGGGCGCTGCAGGCCGCCCGTAACTACGGCTGCCACATCACCACGATCACCATCTCGCAGGAGCAATTTGAACTGGCGCGCAGTCGCGTGATCGAGGCGGGACTGGCCGGGCGGATCGATGTGCAACTCCGTGATTTTCGCGACCTCGAGGGTCACTTCGACAAGATCGTCTCGATCGAGATGCTCGAAGCCGTTGGCCACAAGTATCAGGAGTCGTTTGCCCAGGCCGTGGCGCGCCTGCTGCAACCGGATGGCTTGCTCGCGCTGCAGTTCATCACGTGTCCAGATTCCCGATACGAGCGCTTCCGCCAGGGTGTTGACTTTATCCAGAAGCACATTTTCCCGGGCTCGCTCCTGCTCTCGCTCAACCGGATGAACGACCTGCTCGCACGTTCCGGAGGTTTCGTCCTGAACGAACTGGAGGACTTCGGCCCCGATTACGCCCGCACCTTGCGCACGTGGCGCGAGCACTTCGACGCCCGCCGGGAACAAGTGCAGGCCTTGGGTTTCGATGCCCGCTTTGTCCGCAAATGGACTTACTATCTGTGTTACTGCGAAGCTGCCTTCGCGCTGCGCAACATCTCCGTCGTCCATACGCTCCATACCCGGGCGAATAACCTCAGTTTATAGGATCATGCCTTTGGACGGAATGCCGCGCCGGAGCGACCGACGGCCAGTTCACAATTTTAAATTTCAACTCTGAGAACCCCGATCTCCGTTTCCTGCCCATGATCATCGCCCTTCGCCTGCTCTTTATCGTCGTGATCGCATCCATGCTCGCGGTCACCACGTGGGCGAGCCTGCACACGCCGCTGTTTTCCCTTCCGCGGGAGGTGTGGACGAATCCATGGTTTATCGCGACGTTGCTCGATGCCTATTGGGCCTTCATTACATTTTACGTTTGGGTCGCTTGGAAGGAACAATCTGCTCTTGCCCGCCTCCTCTGGCTGCCAGCGATCCTCGCGTTGGGTAATCTCGCCATGGCCGCATATATGCTCGCACAACTCTTCCAGGTCTCTGCGAACTCGCCCCTCGCCCCCGTCTTCACCCAACGCAACCGCGGTGCGTTGCTGCTCCCGGGCGCGTTGACCGCCGGATCCGTCGCCGTCTACCTCCTGGCGTGACCACGCTCGCTCCAGATGCCCCGGCTTCGACGCCGCCCGATGACAAGCGAGGCTTCTGGCGCCGACGACTCATCGATCCACTGCGCGCCCAACTGACCCGCGGCGTAACGCCCGATCGCCTCGCGTTCACCGTTGGCTTGGGCACCGCGTGTTCGCTCTTTCCTTTTCTCGGGTTCACCTCGCTGCTGAATCTCGGTGTCGGCGTCGCCCTGCGCCTGAATCATCCGATCCTCCAAACCCTGAATCAGGTGCTCGGCGCCGTGCAACTCGCCCTGATCCTTGTCTACGTGCACGTTGGTGAATGGCTCTGGGGAGCGGACACTGGAGCCTTCACGTTGAGCGAGGTGCTGCGGGTGTTTCGCGAAGAGACCCTCACCGCCTTTTTTCAGCAGTTCGGTTGGGCTGGACTGCATGCACTCACCGCGTGGCTGGTGACGTCACCGCTGCTCGTTGCGATCATCTCGTTTAGTCTCCGCCCGATCTTCCAACGCTGGGCTCGAAAAGGCACTGCATGAACCCGCTCCTGCTCGCCGGTGTTGCCACCGTGGTCCTCTGCCTTGGATTCGCCGGAATCTACTTTCTTGCCCGCCGGATCGATAACTACGGCATTGTCGATATCGCCTGGTCCTATGCGTTCGCAGTCACCGGCTTCATCTATGCACTCGGCGCCACCGGCGCACTCTCGCGGCGAATCGTTCTAGCTATTATGGTCGGCATCTGGAGCGTGCGACTGGGAACGCATCTCTATGTTCGCGTGATGGGACATCATCCCGTCGAGGACGGCCGCTACGTCCAGCTGCGCGATGACTGGAAAGATAACTTTGGCCCCCGCATGGCTCGCTTCTTTCAGATGCAGGCCGTCTCCGTCGTGGTGCTTGCGCTTCCTTTTCTGCTGGCGATGAGCAACTCGGATCCGAATTTCCATCCTCTGGAAATCGCCGGGATCGTCCTCTGGAGCATCGCCATCGTGGGTGAAGCGCTCGCCGACGCCCAACTCAATCGTTTCAAACGCGATCCCGCGAATCGCGGAAAAGTGTGCGCAATCGGACTCTGGCGGTTCAGCCGACATCCCAACTATTTCTTCGAATGGATGATCTGGGTCAGCTACGCGGTGTTCGCCGCCGCGGCTCCGTGGGGCTGGCTCGGAGTCCTTTCCCCGGCGATCATCCTTTATCTGTTGCTGCGCGTCACCGGCATCCCGCTGACCGAGAAACAAAGCGTCCGCAGCCGGGGCGACGCCTATCGCGCCTACCAGCGGACCACCTCCGCGTTCGTGCCTTGGTTTCCGCGGCGCGCCCGGTAATAGATAAGTCTATCAGCGCCACCCCGCGCCTCGGCGGGACCGGCAAAGCTAAAAGCCACTCCGGGGGCGGGAACCCACCCGCTGGTCCAGCTTCCAGCCAGTGAGTCCTTCATTCCCCCCGGAGGTGACAAAGTGGATCCACCATCACGCCGCAGGAGTCACGGCAAGATCTTGCCGGGAGAAGACCGCTAAACCTGACTCCAACCTTACGTTGTCAAATGTCTCGCCATAACTCCTGCCTTCGGCCGCCCGGCTTCCTCCTCGGCGAGTTCTGCGGCTGATTCCGCGTTGTCGTGGGCGGGCACACGGACGTGTCGCCGTGCGCGGCAGTGAGGTGCGCCGGATGCGTGCGCGAGTGGACTTCCTTCAGCATCCGGATCGAGACCTGCGCGTTAAGGGACTCGGTCAGAAATAAACGCGCAGAGCTGCGCCGGGATTGGGTCGCC
>CAYVDZ010000687.1:0-3481 GCA_964450575.1 uncultured Opitutus sp. | reverse complement strand
AACCACGGATCAACACCGTTTGGACCTGACCGGCTGGAATCACGAAGCCCGCTGTGAGCACCTGCTCACCGGAACCGGCGAACCCGCGGGTCGAGATATTGACGAACTTGTTCGCCGAACCGGGAATGATCGTCGTATCCGTCCCCGATCCCGCGCTGGCGAGAGAGAAATAACCGTCCGTCCAGAGCTTCGTCCAGCCGGCTGCCCAATTCGTATCACCGAAAGCTCCCTTGTAGTTGACGGCAGTCAGTCCAGCTCCGGAAACCGGATACACCGCACCGGTGAGCGCCGGGCTGCCGGCCGCTGGCCGCGGATCGAGGACGCGATTCGTGCCGTAGGAAATAGCGCGGAGCTGAGGATCCGCGATTACGTTACCGAAGGCGGTGTTCGTCCAATACGTGCCGCTATTGACGGCGCCGGCTGGCCGGGCATTCAGGCCGGCCGCGGTATTGTTGGCGGCAACGTGGCTCCACCAAAGATTATTCTGGATATCGGGAATCGGGGTACCCACATCATCCTCGACGTCGAGTCCGCGGGTGAAATTTACGAAGACCGAATTATAGAGCTTCGCCTCAACGTTGTCGCGGATGTTCACCGCCGTGTTGGCTCCACCGCTCGGACCGACGCCGATCATGGTGACATTGGAAATCGTCACGAGTGCCTTGGGCGTCGCGTCCAGCGGCGATGTCGCTCCATCCCATTCAATGCCCTTGTCGCCACGATCGGTGGTGATGTCGGACTGAATCGAGAATACAAACTGGATGTTACCGCGATAGCCTTGGTCGAAATCGATCGCATCATCATTTCCGAAGGCGGAAACCAGATAGCGGGCGTTCACGGTGCCGCCAAACCACTCGAAGCTGTCGTCTTTGTTGGCGAACACCTCAACATATTCGATGGTGGTGCCGGAACCGACGCCACCGAGGGTCAATCCGTTGATTTCGTTGTCGCCACCAATCTGGGCACCGCCGTGACGGATCGAGACATAACGAATCACGCCGGAGTTGTCGGCGTCATTCGTACCGCCAAACGTGGCATACGCAATCTCCTCGCCCGCGACAGATAGTCCTTCGATTTGGTCCTGCGCAGGCGTGCCCGCCGGCTGACTATTGGCGCGGGAATTGATGCGGGCATTGCCCATGACGAGAATGCCGCCCCACAGACCAGTATCGCTGAGACCGAGGTTGCCGTTCAGGTTGTCAAGTTCGGACGTGAAGATGATCGGAGACGCAGCGGTTCCATCGGCCATGATCTTTGCGCCACGCGTAATAATGAGTGAGGACGCGCCCGCACCGGTCGACACTTTGCCTTTGATCACGGTGCCCGCTTCGATCGTCAGGGTGGCGTTGTTAATGACAAACGTATAGCCTTGCAGCAAATAGGTATTGTCCTTCGTCCACGTTGTATTCGCGGTAATGGTACGAGGGACATTGATGGTGGCGGCAAAGGCCGGCATGACGAACAGGGTCGTCACGGCCAGGCTTGCAAGAAGTTTCAATCGTTTCATCATATGCAACTAGGATTACGGGTTATACAGTTCCGAGAGTTCCAAAAATCAGTTGAAGTCGTAGCTGGCGCTGAGGCTGAACGTCCGCCCCCGCGTGTATCGCTCGTAGAAATACGTCGTACCGCCGTGCTCCAGGGTCTTCTCCCGCGGTGAATCGAGCAGGTTCTTCGCTGAGAACGTAAATTTCCAGAAACGCGAGAGGCGCTGTGACCAGATAAAGTCGAGGGCCGGAGCCGGCTGCTCATAAACATCCGGCAACGCGCCGGAGGTCACGAGGTCCAGGCGCTTGCCCGCGATGCCATAAACCACCGTGAAGGCCGAGGACCGCCGGGGAATACGGTAGGTCGCATCGATATTGATGAGATAAGGCGACTGGCCAAACAACGCCCGTTTGTCAGAAGCATTCGGAAACACCGCGCGGATCAGCGCCAGCTCGGTCGCGGAGATCGCGACCTGGGACTTGATCAGAGAGGCATTGAATCCTACCGAGACGTTCGCGAGGGCCGGAGTAAAGACGTCGAGTTTCCGCCGCGCTTCGAACTCGATGCCATAGACCTGACCCGAATCGACGTTGTTCGGAAAAATCCGACCGGACTCAAAGACCTGTTCAATGGGTCGATCCAGTTTTTTATAGAACGCGCTCGCCGCCACCACCTCGCCGCCCCGTGGAAACCATTCCCAGCGCAGATCGAGATTATCGATCACCGTGAGATCGAGGTTCGGGTTACCACCGATGAAATCATCGGTGAAGGCCTCATAATTGACCACATCCGTCAGCTCGCGAAACGTGGGCCGGGCAAGGGTGCGACCATAGGAGAAACGCACATTCTGCCGCTCCCAGGGCGACCAGATCGCCGACATCGCGGGAAGGAGATCGGTCTGGGCGATCTCGCCGGTCCGCACCGACAAACCGACCAGCGGAAGCGGAGCCGTCGTGATCTCCGTGCGCTCCAGACGCGCACCACCGACAAACCGCCAGGCGTCATTCATCCTCAGATCACCCATGATATAGCCGGCGCTAAAGGTCTGCTCACCGTCGTAGTTTAAATTCGCCGTGATTTCACGCATCACAGTGCCAAATGTCACCGAGTTAGCCGTCTGAGCCGTGATGCCGACCGCACCAGGAAAACTCTCGATCCCGGCCCGGGTACGCGCGAAAGGACTTTGAATGACAAACGACCGCTCCCGATTAGTGCGATCGCCGCCGAAATACGCGCCGCCCATTTTGAGGGTCAACTCGCGCCCCTGCGCCAAATCAAACGTCCGGGTAAAATCGACGCCATAATCAGCTGACTCCTCACGCAGATCGCGGAAATACCGGTAATTATTCAGCCCGGAGGGATCGAATTCCTGCAGGACGAAACTCCATTTAAACTCAAGGCTGCGATAATCGGGTTGATCCTGCGTACTGCGGCTCAACGCGGCGCGCCATTCCAGCGTAGCATCATTCCACGTCGGAAAGTTGGTCCGTCCGGCAAACTGAAGCGAACTCACTCCCCGCTCAGTATAAAGCAGATCATAGTTTTCACGAAACTCGCCGCCGGAATCAGAGCGGGTCGCCTCCCCGATTCCGCGCTTCACCTGGTCCTGCGCGGATTGGTTGTGGAAAAATGTCGTGGTGAACTCCTGGTTCAAAGTCGGCCGCCAAGCCAGTTGCAGGTAAGCGCCCCAGTCGACGTTCTCCGCGCTCCGCGTCACGCCAAAGGCGGGTGCACCACCCGGGACGTCCGGATTCGCCCGATAGAGCGCCGCGAACTTATAATCTTCCACCGCCGTGGTGAAAACACGTGAGACCTCCACGAAACGGCTGTTCTGCGGGTCAACACTGCCTTGAACGTAGCGGCCGGTGATCCCTTGATCGAAATGCTCGGACGTCCGATCGTACGTGAGACTGGCAACGTATCCAAAAACCTGATCATTGGCGAAGCGAAGGCTGTCTCCAAACGAGGCACTGAACCCGAAATTCGGCCGCCC
>CAYVDZ010000686.1:0-3487 GCA_964450575.1 uncultured Opitutus sp. | reverse complement strand
GGTCGAGCACGCCGCCGCCGCGGGCGCTCCACACCACCAGCAGGTGCAGGACCGGAAAACCGCAACCCGGTTTTTGCGAGGAAGTCTGGGGATAGTCTTTTTGATTTTCCGGGGTGTCGGGCAGGCTCAACGTGGAGCCGTCGACGACTTTCACGACGCGGCCCTGCAAAGCCGCGTCCGGGGCGACGCGCTGGTCGGCGACCTGTGCGCTGAGCTTGAGCGCCGCGGCGCACAAGGGCTCCGGCAGCCGTGCGCGCGCTTGGCAATAGGCGCCAGTGCCTTCGTCCAAGGTGGGCCCTCCTTCGAGGACGAACATGGCTTGGAGCTGCCGGACGACCGTCCGGCACGAGACGTTGAGCTGGAGCATCTGCCACAGGAAGCACCACCAGGTGCGGCGCACCGAATAGGGCCGTTCGCGCGCGCTGGCATGGGCGGGGTCCAGGGCGTCGAGTCCGGCCAGGAGCGGGCCGAGCCGTTCCTCGAGCTTGTCGAGCGTGCAGCGGCGCAGGCCGGCGCAGGTGGCGGGGAGCCCGTGGCCCGGGCGGCGGTGAAACCAGCCGCGCCAGGAGGGGAAAAATGGAGGATCAGCCATAGAGCGGTATATATACCGCTCCCTTGACAGCAATGCTACCTTGATCGGCATGGAGTCAAAAAAAAACGAGGCGGCGGCGCGGACCGCGTGGCGGGAACACTACGCGCGACTGCACGCATGTCTCGCCGCGCCCGGCTGGATCAGCGAGGGCTATGTGCAGGACCGCGGGCCCGGCGCCGGGGGCCCGTGTTATCAGTGGACGCGCAAGGTCAAGGGCAAGACCGTCAGCGTCGCGCTGTCGAAAGAGCAATACGAGTGGCTCGCCGCTGCGATCGCCAACTGGCGCACGGTGCAGGCCACGCTCAAAGCGATGCAGCAATTAAGCCGCCGTGTGCTCTTCACGACCCTGCCGGACACACAACGCCGCAAGCGCCTCAGCAAGAAAGTCCTCGGTATTACTTAAGCGCCATTCGGGACTGACCCCGTTCAGCACCCCCCAGGTTCGACGTGCCACGCCTTATAGCGTCCTTGAAATGGACGGCCATTCTCGCCCTGAAATCGGTTGAAGCGAACCGCCCAGGTACCCTGCAACCACTTCATGCCTTCGCTTAGATTCGGTTCCGGCGTTTCGACGGCGAGGTGGAAATGATTCCGCATGATACTAACGGCGTGAATCTGCCACCCGAACCGACCGCAGGTTTGACCCAGACACTGCTCGAACGACGCGGCGGCCCCTTTGCGCACGAACAGCTCTTTGCGGTAATTACCCCGGTTAACGACGTGATAACACCCCCCCTGCAAATTCGACTCGCACTTTTCGTGGCATCCAGTGCGAGCGTTTCGCAATGAATATTCGATGCAACTACGTGGGTCGCCCCAAATCGCAGTAGACGCTCCGGTCCGCTATCACGATTCACGACATGACCCCGTCCGGACCGCACGCTTGGTTCGGCTCATCTTCCTTTAAAGTATGCCTTTTTTATAATATCCACAATGGTTGGGATGTAGGGCGCAACTGCTTCAGATGCTTTTTTACATTCGTAAGCCCCGTCAGCGTGCGCGCGCAGCTAATCTAACGCGTATATTTCACGCCTGCTTTTAATCATCCAGCTGGATTGCCGCGCCCTCGTTTCCCGGGCTCGCAATGACTCGAGAACAAACTATCCGCCGAGTTTAAAACTTGAACTGACTTGGAAGACGGCGCTGACGATCGCGAAGGCGATGAAACCGACAAAAATGAAAACCGCCATGAGCACGCCGCTGGCGATCACCTTGGTGAACATGTTCAGCTGGTTCGCGATTCGCTTCTGATAGGCGAGGGCGATCTGTTTGAGACTCGGGACGACGTTGCCGGTGTTTTCACCGACGGCGAGGCGGTCCAGCACGAGGTCGGGAAAACAGCCCGTGCGGGTGAGCGCAATCGACAGCGCTTCGCCTTCAAGGACGCGGGCGGTCGCTGTATTAAATGCATTCCGATGCACCGTGTTTCCGATTTGTTTTTCCGTCATGCGGAGCGCCTCGGCGGCGGTGATGCCGTTTTCGAGCAGCACGGAAAGCGTTTGCGAGAACGCGAGGACCGTTTGCGAGACGATGAATTGCCCGGTGAGCGGCAGTTTGAGCAACCAGGAATCGGTCACGGCTTTGCCGGCCGCGGTCTGACGCCAGCCGAAGAACGAGACGGTGCCGACCACAAGGAGAATGAGCGTGGCGATCCCATAGATGCTCAACGCGAACTCCGAGGCGCCGATCAGGATCGACGTGGAGGTCGGCATCTTGCCGCCGAGCGAGGCGAGCAGCGTCTTCAATCGCGGCAGCAGAAACGTTAGGAAAAACAGGATGACGCCACCGGCCACGGCGACCATGAAAACCGGATACGCGAGCGCGGTCGCGAGTTGCCGACGCAGTTCCGCCTGCTCCGTGAGATGCTGGATCAACCGTGCGAGCGTGTCGTTCAGCGACCCTGTGGCCTCCCCGGCCTGGATCAGATTGGTGATCGCAGGATCGAACACCTGCGGGAAGCTCGCCATGGCGCGGGAGAGCGGCGCGCCTTCGCTGATCTGTTCCCAGATTCCTTCGCACAAGGTTCGGAGCCGCGGTTCCTTGATGCGCACGGACAGCAGGCGGACTGCTTCGCCGGCGGAGAGCCCGCTGGTGGCCAGATCATGCAATGCTTCAAGAAACGGCAGGCATTCGTCGCGACGCGGTGGTTGGTCTTTCTGGCGGCGCGTCGCTCGCGCGGTCGCAGTGGCCGCGCGCGGCGCGGTCTTTCCGTTTTTGCCACTGGCGATTTCGTTGACCGAAGCGACTTGCAGACCGCGCGCGCTCAACAGGCGCAAGGCGTCCTTGCGGGTGGGCGCTTCGAGGTCGGCGGCGACGGATTGTCCGGCGCGATCGCGGGCGGTGTAGGCGAAACGCGGCATGCCTTATTTCTCGCCGATCGTGATGACGCGGAGCACCTCGTCGAAACTCGTGTGGCCGGCCTTCACTTTTTCCCAGCCGCTTTGCCCGAGGGTGCGCATGCCGTGTTTCCGGGCGCATTCGGCGAGGGTGCGCGTACTCTCGCGCTTCAGCACGAGTTCGTGCATCTCATCATTGAGCCGGAAGATTTCGAAGATTCCGATGCGGCCGCGATAACCGGTACCGCGACAGCGATCGCATCCGACCGGTGCTTTCAATGAATCGATCAGATCAGCCTCGGCGGGATCGCAGCCGAGGATCTGGAGGTTTTCGAGCAGCTTGATGTGGGCAATCGGCGCGGGGCGCGAGCACTCCGGGCACAGCCGGCGCACGAGGCGCTGGGCGATCACCAGCTCGATCGCGGAGGCGACGAGGAACGGCTCGATGCCCATGTCAACGAGACGCGTGATTGCGCCGGGGGCGTCATTGGTGTGCAGCGTGGAGAAAACCAAATGGCCGGTCAGCGACGCGCGGATCGCGATCTCCGCGGTGTCCTTG
>CAYVDZ010000685.1:3089-3492 GCA_964450575.1 uncultured Opitutus sp. | reverse complement strand
CGTCGGCGCCCTCGAATTTGGCCGGGTCAAGAAGACATCCAAATTCGATGTCGTGCTCCCGCTCGAAAGCTATCTCAAGCGCGCACGTGAGCTGTGGCCGCAGCGCCAGCCCGGCCCGGCCGAGGCGATTTACCTGATCGCGAAAGATTACAAGCAAACGCGGTTCACGATCCCCGACGAATTCCCCAGCGGGCTATACGAGAAACTTTTCGAACTCGGGCTCGATCTCGAGGTGGCGCAAGGCCCCTTGTTTCCGGCCCGCGAATTCAAAACGCCCGCCGAGGCCGCGGCCATTCGCGAAGGTAATCGCTGCAGTGCCCTCGGTTTCGCTGCCACCGAAAAAATCCTCCGCGCCAGCAAGATCAGCGGCCACAAGCTCCTTCATCGCGGGACCGTAGTGACC
>CAYVDZ010000685.1:0-3079 GCA_964450575.1 uncultured Opitutus sp. | reverse complement strand
TAGTGACCAGCGAAATGCTGAAGTTCGCCATCGAGGTCGCCTGTCTCGAGGCCGGCGCCGTCTCGGCCAGCACGATCGTTGCCGGAGGTGATCAAGCCTGCGATCCGCACGAGCGCGGGTCGGGGCCACTGCGGCCCAATGAGCTCATCATCATCGATATCTTCCCTCGCGTGACGCACTCCGGGTTTCACGGCGACATGACCCGCACGTTCCTGCGCGGCCGCGCCAGCGAAGCACAACGCGCCCTTGTTGACGGTGTCCGCGCGGCCCAGCTAGCCGCCTTGAAGATGATCCGTCACGGCGTGAACGGTCGCGACGTGCACCGCAAGGTGGTGGATGTTTTCGAAAAACGCGGGTTTGAAACCAAGCACACGCCGAGTGGTTCCGTCGGGTATTTTCACGGCACCGGCCACGGCCTCGGACTCGCCGTGCATGAGCTCCCGCGCCTCAGCGGCTCCGTTGATTATATATTGAAGAAAGACGCGGTCGTCACGGTTGAGCCCGGACTATATTATCCCGGGCTCGGCGGTTGCCGGATTGAAGACGTGGTGCAAGTGACCACCACCACACCCAAACTGCTTTCCAAATACCATTACACGTGGGAACTACGATGAAGGGCCTGCCGCAACTGCTCAGAAAGATCAGCCAACTTCGCATCCTCGTGGTCGGGGATATGATGCTTGATCATTACATCTGGGGGGACGCCACCCGCATCTCTCCCGAGGCGCCCGTGCCCGTGGTCGACATCGCTCGAGATTCATGGACGGCGGGTGGCGCGGCAAACGTCGCACTTAACATTGCCTCACTCGGCGCCCGTTGTACCGTCGCCGGTTTTATCGGCACCGATGAGGCGGGTCAGCGCCTGAGCACAATTCTCCATAGCAAGAAAATCGCGACGATCCTCACTCCGGGCAATGCGCCCACAATCGTGAAAACGCGCGTGCTGGTTCAGCACCAACAGTTGTGCCGACTCGACCGCGAGGCGCCCATCCCCGCGTATCACGTCAGTGCCGTCAAAGCCGAGGCCTTGCTTGCCAGGGAAATCGCGGCGGCCGACGCCGTGATTCTGTCGGACTATGCCAAAGGAATTCTCACCGACGAAGTGGTCGCCCGCGTGACCAAACTCGCGCGCGCCGCGAAGACTTTCGTTGCTCTCGATCCGAAACCGAAGCGGCGGCTTTCGTTCCGGGACGTCGACCTCATCACGCCCAACAAGCGCGAAGCCCTACAGTTGGCCGGGCTGGAACCGTTGCCGCACGCGCCGTTTCCCGCGGTGGAAGTCTGCGCGCGGCTGCATGAGCTCTACGCGTCGAAGAACATCGTCATCACCCTGGGCGAAGACGGCATGCTGCTCAGTGCCGGCGGGAAGATCATCCAGACGATTCCGACCGCCGCGCGCGAAGTCTTCGACGTATCCGGTGCAGGCGATACCTCGCTGGCGGGCCTGGTTCTGGCACTCTGCGCCAAGGCCTCTTTGGAAACCGCCGCCCTGTTCGCCAATGCGGCGGCCGGTGTGGTCGTCGGCAAGATCGGCACCGCCACGGTCACGCCTCAAGAACTGATCGACTACGTTAATCATCGCTAACGATTTCTCCAGGAGCGCCGAGTTCCGTCGCGGTCGCAGCCCGGAAGACGCGGAGTCTTCCCTCCCTTCTTACCGCGGGTTCAACTGTATTCCCAACATGGCTAAAGCCCTTTTTCTCGATCGCGACGGCACCTTGATTTTCGACAAGCACTATCTGTCCGATCCCGCGGGAGTGGAGCTGATTCCAGGCGTGACGGACGCTCTCCGGAAAGCGAAGGAACTAGGTTACCAGCTGTTCCTGTTCACTAACCAATCCGGTGTCGCCCGCGGGGTATATACGCTCGACGACGTGCTCCGCTGCAATCTGCGGATGGAGGAATTGTTCGGGCTGCCGCCACCGTTGTTCACCGATATCTGCATCGCGATTGAAGGACCCGAAGAGCATAACGGTTATCGGAAGCCTTCGCCGCGTTTCATCCTGGAGAGCATCATCCGGCACCGCCTCGATCCGGCGCAGTGCTGGATGATCGGCGATCGCGAAGGCGACATCGAAGCCGGACTCAAGGCCGGCATCAGCGCCGCCGCGTTGTGCACCGGCAAATTCGACGAGGCCGGTTGGGCGGAGCTCGGCCGCCCCAACGTCCCTGTATTTTCCAGCCTCGTTGAATTCGTCGTCTCGCTCGAGCAGGCCGAATCGCTGAAATCGTAACGGACCCTCCTGCCACACGGACACCACCGCCCCCGCGTTTTCACCGCATGCCCGAGCTCGCCGAAGTCGAATTCTACCGCAAACGCTGGCACCTCACCGCCCGGGGAGAACGCATCGTGCGCGTGCACGCCCACGAGGCGAAACGCCTGCTGCGCGGGGTCGACATCGCCGCGCTCCGGCAAGCGTTGATCGGGGCGCGCTTTGAAGACTCGCAGGCCGCGGCGAAGCAAATGGTCTTCCGCTTTGGAAGCGACGCCTGGCTCGGTGTTCACCTTGGCATGAGCGGCGCGTTGACGGTCGCTCCTCCGGATTACCCGCCGGCCAAGCACGACCATCTTGTCCTCTTCACAACAAAACACGCTTTGGTATTCACCGACCCGCGCATGTTCGGTCGGGTGGATTTTCATCCCGGCGCGGAGCCGCCCGCGTGGTGGAGCTGCATCGCGCCCGCGCTGTTATCGAAAGCGTTCACGGTCGCGGCCGTCGCCGCGTTTCTGAAGCGACGCGCCCGCGCGCCGATCAAGGCCGTGCTCTTGATGCAGGAGCGCTTCCCGGGAATTGGGAATTGGATGGCGGACGAAATTCTCTGGCGGGCGATTCACCCCCGTCGGGCCGCGGGCACGTTGAAACCGAAGGAAGTGCGCGACCTCTGGCAAGCCTGCCGCACGGTCGCCCGCCAGGCGCTCGCGGCCATCGCCGGTCGGGGCGACACACTGCCGGCGGATCTGAATGTGGGCATCCCGCACTCCTGGCTCTTCCACCATCGCTGGGAGCAAGGCGGTACCTGCCCGAAAACGAAAACTCCGCTCGCGCACGCGACCATTGGAGGCCGGACGACGTGCTGG
>CAYVDZ010000684.1:0-3494 GCA_964450575.1 uncultured Opitutus sp. | reverse complement strand
GGCAATGGCCCCTCGGTCGCCGGCCGGCCGCGCCGATGATTCCACACCTGGATTTTTTTGCCGTCGGTCACGAGGGCGAGAGAGTTGGCCGGATCGCCGTATAAGACGAGGCCCGCAGACGCACCCGCCGTGAGGCGCCGCGCCTCGACCGCGGTCTCCGCGACGAATGACGGCACCGTGATCGAGCGCACGGCGGTGGCCGGTCCACCTCGGGCGGTAAGCGTGAGAGCGCCGTCGGCAATCCGCGCGGCCGGCCGGCGACCGAGGGGCCATTGCCAGCCGGCAGCGAGTTCACCGCTGCCCGTGAAATCAGCGCGAAATCGCGTGCTGTCCGCTTGGGCGAGTGCCGCCGTCGGGCCGGAGGCGCGGGTGCTCGGACCCCGGCCGCCGTTGATCGAAGGCCAGCCATCGGCGCCGAAGATCACTTCGTCGAGGAGCATTTCGCGGCCGGTCGCGACGAACCCTTTGTCGGCATAGGCGTGATAGAGGAACCAGAGGCGGCCGGAGGGATCGTCGACGATGCTGCCGTGGCGGGGGCAGCGCCACGCGGCGTTGCCCGCGAGGATGGGATTCGTCGGCGCTTTTTCACAGGGGCCGGTCATCTCGGTGGCGCGAGCGACGCCGAGGGCGTAGTTGCAGTTGCGACCGCAGCACGCGGCACCCGAATAGAACAGGTAGTAATAGCCGCCCCGCCGCAGGACAAACGGTCCCTCGACGACTGCGCCTTCCCACGGGACGTCGTTGCGGAGAATTTCCCGGCGTTCGCCGACGAGGGCGAGTCCGTCTTCACGGAGACGTTGCAGCCAGATGATCGACGGAATTTTTCGGCTGTTGCCATCTTCCGTCCAGAGGAGCCAGCGCACGCCCGTGGCATCGGTGAACGGCACCGCATCGATCGAGCCCGCCTTCTGTGCGACGAGCGGGCCGCGGTCCGTGTAGGGGCCACTGGGGTGATCGGCCGTCGCCACTGCGACCGCGAGCCGATTGTCGGAGATCTGGCGCGCGGTGTAATAAATGAAAAACTTCCCGCGGTCTTGCGCGATTTCCGGTGCCCAGAAGTTCGCCTTCGCCCAACCCGGCGCCGTTGCAAACACGTAACCCTTGACCTCCCAGTTCACCAGATCGCGGGAATGCAGCAGCGGGAAATGCGGCGCCCACTCGGACGAAGTGGCGGTCGCCCAGTAGTCGGCGCCGACGCGAATCACCGAAGGATCGGGGTAGTTGCCCGCGCGGACGGGATTCGCGAATTGGAACGACGGGGTCGCGGCGGTCAGCACCGAACTGGCCGCGAGAACGAGCACACCAAACAGAATGCGAGAAAGCATCGGAGAGGATTAGAAAGTGAGGGTTGTGTTCAGGACGATTTGGCGCGGCGGGGTGCGCCCCCAGTCGAGCACGCCGCCGCCGAGGTTCGCCCGGATGGGCTCAAGGTCATCGTTGTCGAGGAGATTGCGGACGTTGAGCTGCACGCGCCAGCCGATCTTGTGACCGGCGATCGCCTTCGTTTTTCCGCTGTAGCCCAGCAGGACATCGACCGCGAATTGCGCGGGGCCAAAGATCGGTTTCGTCACGTCGTCACCGGTGGTGCCGCCGGGAAACGCGCGCTGCTGCAGACCGATCATCGTGTGATCGAGCCAACGGACACCGCCGCCGAAATTCAGGCCTTTGAGTGTGCCCTCGCGAAAACGGTAGTTGGTAAACAGGCTCGCCCGCCATTCGCGCTGGCGGAAGCGCGGGAGGTTGTTGCGCAGCTGCTGGCGCAATATCTCCGCCGCGATCTGCTGGTCGTAATACTGGTGCACGGTGCGCGGATCGGTCGTGGAAATCGCGACGTTGTCCCAGCCGAGGCCGCCGAACTGCTGCCACACCGGGAGGCGGCGGGCCGTCCACGTGCTGAAATCGAGGCTCTTGTTGAACACGCGCGTGCGCTGCTGGCCGCCGGCCACGCGCACATCCCAATTGCTCGTGAGGCGGGCCACGAGCGTCACGTCGATGCCCTTGGCGATCTTGTCCTCGACGGAGCGGTAGACATCGCCGCGCGTCACGGGATCGTAGCCGTCGGCGGCCACAGTCGCGATGCCGGCGGGTCGCTCGGTGCCGCGAAGGCGCTCCTCGATCACCGCTGCCGCCGTGCGCACATTCTGGGCATCCCCAATCAGCGCGTGCTGCTCCTCCTCGTAAAAGTTCACCCGCAGCGAAATCGCGTCCTCCCGCGCCGACAGGCTGAAGCCAAAGTCATGGCCCCGGCTGAAGATGCCGGGGATCTGGCGGTTGTCAGGATCGAGGAAGCCGGGTGGGAGGCCGGAGTTGTTGGAGCGGCTGCCGAAGAGCGAGAGCCAGCGGGTCGCATGGACAACCGCGCCGTAAGAAAACGTCGTGCCGCTGTCGTCGAGCGCCGGAGTCTTGGCGAATGCGGCGCGAGAGAGCGGGACATACAGGCCCTGGCCATCCCCGGGAGTCAGGCGGTCGGCGCGCACCAGCGCGGACGGGGCGATGAGGTAGCTCTTGAACTGATCCACGCGCCGGCCGGCGAAGAGGTTGAGCCGGTCGTTGAGGAAGAAACTCTGGAGCGCGAGCATGCCGGTCGTGATGTCTTTGCGTGAACCGCCCGTCGCCGACGAACGCCCGTCAGGGTGATCAAACATGGTCGCCTGAAACGTCTCGTTGCGGATCGAATCCGTGAAGGTCCACGGCCCAAACAAACGCGTATCGCCCCCGCCGCCCGGCAGCGCGCGCGCGGTGAACGAACCGCTCGCGGGATCGAGGTAGAAACGGGAGCGCAGGAAGCGGCTGTTGTTGAGCACATCGCCGGTGGCGAACGAGGGATTGCCGAGGATCATCGCGCGGGAAGCCTGCGAGCGATCTTCGTCGATGCGCATCGACGCCAGCGCCGCGAGACGATGCCGGCCGAAATGGCGGGCGACGTTGGCGAAGTGTTTTTTGAAATCGAATTCGTAGGAGGTCGTGAGCCGGACTTCCTTCGTAACATTGCGCACCTCGCTTCCGCTGGGAAACGACTCGATGTAGAGCTGGCCGGCATTGGGGTTGAACGCGGTCTGGCGTGCGGCGGTGCTGCCGCCCGGGAGGAACCGGTTGGGATCGGCGAAAATATTAATCGATTCCGCGTTGTTGAAAGATCCGCCAAGCAGCTCCGCGACCGCCTCATAGTTGAAGCCGAGCTCCATAAACAGGCTGTCCGTGATCTTCTGCTCGACGGCCCCGCGGAGCACTTTGCCGTGGAGCACATTCATCCGACCGCCGACGCGGACATCGCGGTCGGTGGGATAAATCGCGTTGTCGATCAACCCGCCATCGCGGGTGTCGACGGCGCCGGCGAGCTGGTGCGGACCGCGCGTGAGACCGGAGCCGTTCCAGACCAAGACCGAGGTCGTGGGGCCGCCGTAGGAAAAGACGCGCAGCGCGTTCGAATTGCGGTTCAGCAGGGGAAACGCGGTCGCGGTGATCGCGGCGTTGCCGGCGGAGTTGTCGTAGAG
>CAYVDZ010000683.1:0-3497 GCA_964450575.1 uncultured Opitutus sp. | reverse complement strand
GGCTTGGGTTGCCGGCTGGCTTGGGGCCTATCTGATCGTCTATCTCCCCGTGATGTTCATCCTCCGCTTCGCCCTTAGGCTCCCGTGACTCAAGCTGACGCGGCATACTCCAAACTCATGAAACATCAGGGCCTCGACCATTTCGCCATCGCCGTTCCGTCAACCGAAGACGCACTTAAAATCTGGCGGGACCGCCTCGGATTTCCCGTCGTCTGTTCCGAAGTCGTGAACGGTGGCGCCATTCGCCTCACTCATCTCGACCTCGGCAACACGCATCTGCAGCTCGTGGAACCCCTCGCGCCCGATCATCCGCTCCACGCTTGGCTCGCACAGAACGGACCGGGACTGCATCACTTCTGTTTCAAAGTCGCCGATGTCGGCATTTCGCACGCCGAGTTGCTCGCCGCCGGCCTCGCGTCCGCCGCGCCTGCACCGCATCAAGGCACCCAGGGCAAACGCGCGCTCTTTCTCTCCAAGGGCGCGACCCAGAACGTTCAGGTCGAAATTACCGGTGCCTAACTCAACCCAGCCCCTCTCCAAGGCCGCAGCGTTCGACGCACTCCCTCCGGTTTGGCCGGAGGACCTTCTCGCATCCAATCGCGAAGCTGCAGCCGACAGCACGCTCGTCGTCCTCGACGACGATCCCACCGGCACCCAGACGGTCAGCAACATCTCCGTCATCACCGCGTGGGATGGGCCGACACTCCAGTCCGAACTCGCCGCGGCTCCGGCTTGTTTCTACATTCTAACCAACTCGCGCAGCTTGTCCGCCGACGCTTCGCGCGCCCTCCATCGTGAACTCGCCACGAATCTTCGCGCCGCCTCCGCCGCGACGCAGCGACCCATCGTCGTCGCCAGTCGCAGCGACTCAACGCTCCGCGGTTATTACCCCCTCGAAACCGACACGCTCGCGGAAGTCCTCGGGCCTTTTGATGCCACGCTCCTCACGCCGTACTTCGAAGCCGGCGGACGTTACACCCTCGACGACATCCATTATGTCGCGGAAGGCGATCGCCTCGTACCGGCCGCCGAAACGCCCTTCGCTCGTGACGCCGCTTTTGGTTACCGGCACTCGCATTTGCCCTCCTGGGTCGAAGAGAAGACCGCCGGCCGCGTTCGCGCAGTGGACGTCGCGAGCATATCGTTGGAACTGATACGCTGCGGTGGCCCAGCGGCCGTCGCGGAAAACCTTCGCGCCCTTCCTCGCGGCTCCGTCTGCGTCGTCAACGCCGCCGCCCCGCGCGACATGGAGGTTGTGGCCGCCGCCACTCTCGCCGCCGAAAAGGCCGGTTCACGTTTCTTGTATCGTACGGCGGCCGCGTGGGTGGCCGCACGGATAGGTCAGTCACCGCATGGACTCCTTTCGTCCGCCGCGTTCACGACCGACACCGCCCATGGCGGCTTGGTCATCGTCGGCTCATACGTCCCAAAGACGACGACTCAACTTCAAGCATTGCTCGCCAACGACCGGCTCACCGCCATCGAACTGTCGGTCACGGATCTCCTGGAGCCCGCGGCACGCGCATCCACCCTCGCTCACGCGATCGCCGCGATGAACCGGGCGATCGCCGCTGGCCGCGACACGGTCGTCTACACGAGTCGCACCCTCATCACGTCCACCGACGCTGCCACCAGTTTGGACATCGGCCGTCGCGTCTCCGATGCGCTGATCGCCATCGTGCAAGGCCTGGCGGTGACGCCGCGTTATCTCATCGCCAAGGGCGGAATCACGTCCAGTGATACCGCGACCCACGGACTTGGCGTTCGCCGCGCCGTCGTGCTGGGTCAGGCGATTCCTGGCGTCCCCGTCTGGCAGCTTGGAGCCGAGTCCAAGTATCCAGGACTCGGTTACGTCGTATTTCCCGGCAACGTTGGCGCGGACACTGCCCTCGCCGATCTCGTTGCGCGTCTTCACCCCGTCTGAATCCCTCAATGAAACTCGTCTACAACCGTCTCACGCTTGCCCTGGCAGGCGTCTTGTCACTGGCCGCTGGCGTCACTCCTTCAGTTCTTGCCGCGAATCCTCCGGCTCCGCTCGCCACTGCTGATCTCGTTTTTGCCGAGCGCGGCGGACTGGTCTCCGTGGAAGCCGAGCACTTTTTTAAACAAGAGCTCACGGAGAAGCGCGCCTGGCAGATCTTCACTCCGAACCAGCGCCCGAAGCCAGTGCCCGACACGGACGGCACCCACGTGACCGGCGCGAGCGGCGGCGCCTATCTGGAGGCGCTGCCGGATACGCGTTGGACGCACGACGAGAAGCTCGTGCACGGCGAGAACTTTTCCAACGAGCCGGGCAAGATGGCCGTCCTGTCCTACAAAGTTCATTTCAGTACGCCCGGCCGCTATCACTTCTGGGCACGAATTTTTTCCACCGGGGGTGAAGATAACGGCATGCACGTTGGGCTGAACGGCACTTGGCCGGAGAGCGGCCAGCGCTGGCAGACGATCAAAAAAAATGCGTGGCAATGGGACAGCCGGCAGCGAACGGAACAGGTGCACGTCGGCGTTCCCGGGCAGCTGTTTCTCGATGTTCCCAATGCCGGCGAACATATCGTGCAGATCTCGATGCGCGAAGACGGTTTCGAAATCGACAAGTGGATCATGACCACGGATCGAAACTATATCCCCGAAGGCACCGGACCCGTTCCCGCGATCAAAAGTGGCCGCATGCCCGCGGCGTTTACGATTCCTGCCGGGTACATCGACACTCCCGCACCCACGCCGTTGACGCCGAAGCAGATTGCAGAAAAGGCGGCGAAAAAGACCGCGGCTGCGACCAAGGCTCCAGCGAACGCCGCGGTCGCCAGCAAAGCCACTGCCGCCCGGCCCATCACGCCGACGCAAGCCGACGTCACGGTCGCTGCTGCCGCAGTGAAACTCGAAGGTAGCGGGTTCTATCTCGACAAGGGCAAATGGGCCGCCATCAACCCGGCTCTACATAAGGAGGCCGCGGTCAAGTTCGAGTCCCCCGCGGCCAACGGCCGCTATGGCGTGACGCTGCATGTCGTCGGTGAAAATGATGGAAACGCCAGCTACGAAGTTCTCCTCGGCGGACGCAGCCTGGGCTCCTTCACCAGTGCTCCGAGCAAGGAAATGTTCGAAGAAGGTCCCGCCTTCACCCACACGTGGCCGGATGTCCGCACCAATGAAGGCGAGTTGGTCGAAGTGCGCGCAAAAATCGCCTCGAACGATGGTCAGGAATACAGCCGAGCGCGCTGGTCCAAACTGGTGTTTTCAGTCGCCCAGGCGGACCCCGGTCGAGAAGCGTCCAGCCTGGATCTCGCCGCCGCTCAGAAATCCGCGGTGCGCCGGGCCGTGGCGCGTCAGCCTCATGGCAACGGCGCCGTACGCATCTCGGGCGAGTTGAAACAGTGGCATAAAGTAACCGTCGATCTCGCCGGACCCTTCGCCGCGGAAACCGACACCGCGCCGAATCCATTTACCGGATACCGCTTCGAAGTCGCCTTCACGCATGAGTCCGGCACGCCGAGCTACCG
>CAYVDZ010000682.1:0-3498 GCA_964450575.1 uncultured Opitutus sp. | reverse complement strand
GCTGCGTCGCGTTGTTTCTTTCTTTGCTCGATCACGTAGTGCACGAAGCCCCGATTATGCGGAGTTCCGGATTATGCCGCGTGCGAGGCGGTTTCTACTCTGTGAACGATGGGTGCCACGCGGCATAATCCGGCCTTGCTACAGTGCTTGGAGGAACGCGAGGAGGCGATCATCGGGGCGGTATCGAGTGGCCGCGGTTTTGAGCGGCCGGGTGCGCGCGAGGATTTCCTCTTTCATCGCAAGATCGGCCGCCAAGTATATCTGCGTGGTCTCGACCGACTCGTGGCCGAGCCAGATGGCGATGAGCGATCGGTCAACACCGGCTTGAAGCAGTTCCATCGCAGCCGTGTGCCGGAACACGTGCGGCGTGACATGTTTCCTCGCGAGCGAGGGGCACGTCCGACACGCGGTCACCGCATACTTTCTGACCAAATGCTGCACGGCGTCAGCACTCAACCGACCGCCGCGAGCGGTGGGCAAGAGTCGTGCGTCCGCATTCGTGCCGCATTCGGCGATCCACGCTTTCAGCACTGCCGCCGTGCTTTTGGTGAGCGGCGTTGCCCGTTCCTTCCGGCCCTTGCCTTCGCAGCGGACGTGAGCCCCCGCGCCCAGCGTGACATCCTGTTGCTTCAGGCCGGTGATCTCGGACAAACGCAGGCCAGTCTGCGCGGCTAACAGAAGCAGCGCGTGATCGCGCCGACCGATCCATGTGCTCCGATTCGGCTGCGTCAGCAGCGCTTCGATCTCCGCGCGATCAAGGAAGTCGATCAGCGGACGAGTGTATCGTTTCGATGGGATCGCAAGGACACGCTGGATGAGCGCGGAGTGTTGCGGTGCCTCGACCGCAGCGTAGCGAAAGAAGGAGCGGATCGCGGCGAGCCGTTGGTTGCGACTACGTGCGGCATTGCTGCGCGTCGACTCAAGATGGTCCAAAAACTTCGCGATAAACGGCGCCGGCAGATCGACCAGGGCCAGCTCCGACGCCCGCCGGTGGAGCTGGGCCTCGGCAAACTTTAGCAGAAGGCGGAACGTGTCGCGATACGACGCGAGCGTATGCGGGCTCACTTGACGTTGGGCCATCAGTCGCTGCACGAAGAAGGCTTCGAGCAGCGGGGCGATTTCAGAGGAAGGTTTCATAGAGCCTCCTCCCACCGCGACTCCAACCGAGCACCGGCTGCGGCCATCAACGCTGGCGAACAACTCAGATACCAATACGTGTTCGAGACCTGGGTGTGCCCGAGATAGGTGGAGAGCACCGGCAGGCACTGCTCGACGCGGGCGCCACCACGATACCAGCGTACCAACGTCTCGACGGCGAAGCGATGCCGGAAGTCGTGGAGTCGCGGCCCGTGGCTTGCGCCCGGCGCCCGCAAGCCAACCTCCCGCGATAGCTCACAAAATACCCGATGGATGTACGAGGCATCGTAACGCAGGCCGCGTTTGCTGAAAAAGAAGTGGAGCGTTTTCCGACGGTTCTTGCGTTCACGGCGCGCGACCTCGCGTTCCCGTTTTCGGGCATACGCCGCGAGCACTTTCATCGTCGAGGCGTGGAGCGGGACCAGCCGCGTCTTGCCAAACTTCGTTTTCCGCACCGTCAACACCTGCTGCTCCCAATCAATATCTTCCGGGCTCAGTTTGAGCACTTCGCTGATCCGCATCCCGGTCACCGCGAGCAATCCCAAGATGCAATACAGATTCCACGGGCGCAGCGGATGATAGACCGAGTCGCGCGCTCGCGCGGCATTCAGCAGCCGCCGGACCTCTGCGGCCGTATAGAGATACGGTTTCGCCCGAGCCGACCGGGCAGGCAGCAATCCGAAAACCGGCACCTCGGTGCGCTGATTCACACCGAGCATGTAGCGGGCAAAGCCCCTCGCGACCGACAACCGTCCAGCTTGCGTCTTCCGTCCGTGCTCGGCGTGACGCGTAGCAAAATCCAGCGCCAATTTGGTGGTGATGCGAACCACGTTACGATTCCTCAAGAACGCAACGAACTCGCGTAGGTGTATCTCGTGCCGATCGAGTCGGAATCCGACCCCGCGGCGTAATTCGAGATAGTCGGCGGCGGCCTGATCGAGCGTTTTCATGACGCACCTCCTAGCCACGGCTGCGCCAGCGCGCGCAACGCTTTCAAGTCCACCTTCGCGTAAATCGCCGTGCTGTTCGGGTTGTTGTGACGCAGCACCTGGCCGATTTCGGCCAACGATGCGCCGCCCCGGAGCAGGTCGGTCGCCAGTGTGTGGCGGAACGCGTGGGCTCCCGTTCGCACCGCTTTGATGCCGGCCAGCATGAAGTAATGTCCCACCATCACCGACAAAACCGCGGTCGATTTACTGAGCGGCTCATAGGGCGCGATCACACGCAGGAACACACGCCGACTCGCACATCGAGGCCGGTCCTTACGCAGGTAAGCGGTGATCGCGCGACCGGCATCTTTTGGCAGCGGCATGCGCGCATACCCCGGTCCTTTCCTAGATCGCACCAAGATTTGTCCGTTGCCCCAATCGATGTCATCGAGCGTCAGCCGCAGCACCTCGCCCCCACGCAGGCCGAGCCGCGCGAGCAACAGCAGGATCGCATAGTCGCGGCGCCCGCGTGGCCGACTCCGGTCACATGCGGCCAGCACTTTGGCCGCGGCACCCGGCGGAAGATGCTTGGGCAATCCGGCGAGCGACCATTTCGCGGCGCGGGGCACGACGGGCGACAGGTCGGTTTTGACCCGACCCCGATAGTGCAAGAACCGGAGGAACGCGCGCATCCCCGCGAGGAGATTGTCGGTGCAATGAAGCTGCCGGCGCTGGATCTCCCAACGCAAAAAATCCGTCACATCACACCCGGTCAGTCGCGCAAACGATACCTTACCTCGGCCAAACATCTGCGACAGAAACGAATCGACGGCAAAGGCGTAGCCGTAGATCGACGTCTCGCTCAGGCCACGCTCTTTTCTTAGATACGCGCGGAACTCTTCCGTGAATCGCTGCGCGGGAGTTCGTGTATCGAGCGGCGTCAATGCCGCCGGCGCAGCCTTCGATTCGCGCAAAACCACGAGGAGTCGGCGCAATGTCACCGACGGCCCGGGTGACCATCGCGCGCGAGCATCCCGGCGGATGAATCGCGCGATGAGTCTCTCGTCGATGTCGCACGCAGCGCGCCGCGTGCGCCGAAGATACTGGTTGAGACTGGCGATGAGCTGCACGTGAACGAGCACAGTCTTGGGCGCGTAGCCCGCGCTGCGCGCGCGTTCGATGTATGCCCCCACATGAGAAACGAGCGGCCCACGATCGAGCCCTCGGACAGTTTCGAGCGGAATGAATGAAGGTGCCATCCGCAAAGGATCGGCACATTCGGCAGTAGAGACGACGGCGCCGGATTATGCCGCACGTCATCAATTGTTCTCAGAGGAGAAATTACCTCGCATACGGCATAATCCGGCACTCCGCATAAGTTTGGCTTCATATACGCGCATGGTGAGCGCTCGCGCGAGCTGCGGAACCCTTA